>NZ_JAKJSP010000045.1:0-56187 GCF_050337085.1 Photobacterium sagamiensis
TAATGCCGTTCACTTAACGTGAGCGGCATTGTTTTTTCTAACGGGATATCGGTTTTTTGAGCACTTCAATACTCTAGGGTAACTTCGTTCTCTTCTAGCAGGTAAAATAAACTGCTTCGCGATCTCTTCTAGTACCATTACTTGTTTCGGTATGTTCCCTGGTGTCACAAATGGCAACTGCGTTAACTCATGAACAATATGCAATGCCGCCCCATGAAAACTGAGTTGATTGGGAAAGACTCCTTTTAAACTACTAGCCATCAATACCATCTTATATCTCAAGAGGTTATAAGCTAGAAGGATCCCCCAAAGTTCCTGTCTTACGAGTTCTGGCTGCAAACTCCGTAACGTGAACTTATTGTCTAACATGTATTGTTTCATCTCTCTGTAACCCAGTTCGATTTCCCACCGATGACCATATAAATCAACTATATCCGATGATGGAAAGCGTAAAGGGTCTGTCATAGACGTTAATATTTCGACTTTTTTCCCTTTAACGGTTCTTGTTACTAAACGTGCCTGAACAGTTTCTTTTAAATCTGGAAATTTCTTCTGGGCTTGTCGGCTGGGAGTCAGCTCAATCAATACATCTTGTCGACCCAACTTGCGAATGACTTGGTATTGAGTTCCTTTCTTTAAAGGCAACAGCCAGTGTCGTGCTGTACCTGTATTTCGCCATCGAGATAATAGTCCTAGTGAGTAAAAACCCTTATCAAACAAAGTTAAGCTGTGGTCTGGTGTTTTCTCAATCAAATCTTCAGCCAAGACCATTTCACTAACTGAAACACTATCAAATGAGGAAGCTGTAAGAAGATGGCTCGTCAGCTCCATCTGACACACCATACGAACTTGCGGATACGTAGCTTTCCCGGACTGGTTTGATGTGCGACTAAAGCTTTGAGAATTATCTTCCGTATCTTGAGTTCGCCATACCACTCCATCGACCCCAAGCAATGTCAGCCCACACCATGTTGGGTGGTTAACTTGGGCGTGCCAATGAGACTGAGTCAGGTCAAAAATATGTCTGATAGCATCACTTCCAAGCTTGTGTCTTGCTTGGGTCACTGCACTTGAAGCAACATAAGGTTTACCATCAGGCAGGATAATATCTAGTTGATTAAGTAGCTGACGCATAGGGAATTTACGAAAAAGAGCCATGCCGATTACTGCCCAAACCATGGACTCCATCGGTAGTTTTCGTCTACGAATAGTCGCAACTCCAGCTTGATTCAAGCCTTGTTCGATAAGAGCAGGATCGAGAACATCAGCAAGACTTTGAAAGTCAGTACGGCTGTTAAGGGAAACGGAGGCAAGAGCATCTGAAAGTTGCATAAAAAAATCCGGAATCATTAACTGATTCCGGATTATGTCAGCCTCATAGGATCGTTCAACTGATCCTTAACTGATCGGCATTAGCCAATTGGCTGGTTTTTTTATATCCGTCTATCATCTGTAAATAGAGATAGCGCACCGATTCAATTATTCATTGATGTCTTCGTATTTGATCCCCATCTCGTCCATCAGGGCTTTGGCTTCTGCTGGCAGATCATCAGGGCAATCTTTACGGATGTCGTCATCGGTTGGTAACGGCTGACCGGTATAAGCGTGCAGGAATGCTTCGCACAGCAGTTCACTGTTTGTTGCGTGACGCAGGTTATTCACCTGGCGGCGAGTACGCTCATCCGTCAGTATTTTTAAAACCTTTAATGGAATCGAAACGGTAATTTTCTTAACTTGCTCATTTTTTTTACCGTGTTCCGCGTATGGGCTGATGTATTCGCCATTCCACTCTGCCATGTTCTACCTTCTCAGCGATGTTGGGACCAAATAAATATATCCCCGAATTTTAGCGGGATTTACTGCCATAAGGAAAGACATATAGACGTCTAGAAGTGTTGACGGCTCAATTAAATGTGGTTAATGTGATTGCTGCGATTTTATTCGGGAACAGGGCTTAGCCCGAGACAAGGAAGGTTATTATGAGTGACAAGCAGTTTGCCACCATCGCGGTACGTGCCGGTATTGAATCAGACAGCCAGCACAATGCCGTCGTTCCACCTATTTATCTGACTTCTACCTATAGTTTTCCGCAGCTCGGAGATCTTCCTCAATACGATTACTCCCGCTCGGGTAACCCGACCCGTAATATGTTAGCCGATGCCTTGTCAGAACTGGAAGGCGGTGCCGGAGGCGTGGTCACCAGTTGCGGCACTGCAGCCATTAACTTATTGGTTTCTGCACTATTAGGCCCTGATGATTTAATTGTTGCCCCGCATGACTGCTACGGCGGAACTTACCGTTTATTTAATACCCGTGCCAATAAAGGTGATTTCAACGTTGAGTTTGTCGACCAGTCCGATCCGGCCGCACTTGCCGCGGCACTGGCGAAAAAACCTAAAATTGTCTGGGTTGAAACCCCGTCAAACCCGCTGTTACGCGTGCTTGATGTTGAAGCCTTGTGCCAGCAAGCGGCACAGGTCGGTGCGCAGGTTGCGGTTGATAACACCTTTTTATCGCCGGTCTTGCAGCAACCGATAAAATTGGGGGCTGATTTTGTGGTGCACTCCACCACGAAATATATCAATGGTCATTCTGATGTGGTGGGGGGGATCCTGATTTCCAAAGATGCGGAGCAAGCCGAGAACATTGCCTGGTGGGCGAACTGCATTGGGGCAACAGGTGCGCCGTTTGATGCGTATTTAACCCTGCGCGGTTTAAGAACCTTGGTACCCCGGATGAGAATGCATGAAGAAAATGCCGCCCAGGTGCTGGCATATCTGCAAACTCAGGCGTTGGTTGGGAAGATTTATCACCCGGCGTTACCGGATCATCCGGGTCATGATATTGCTGCTCGCCAGCAGCAGGGCTTTGGCTCAATGCTCAGTTTTGAGCTGGCAGGCAGCCAACGTCAGCTGGAAGTGTTTGTCGCGGCTCTTAACTGTTTTTCGCTGGCGGAATCTCTCGGGGGCACGGAAAGCCTTATTGCGCACCCAGCCAGTATGACTCACCGTGCGATGTCTGATGAAGCGCAGGCCGAAGCCGGTATTAAGCTTTCACTGTTACGTTTGTCGGTTGGCCTGGAAGATCCTCGAGACCTTATCGCAGATCTTGAGCAGGCATTTAATCAGGCGGCGGAGGTTGGAGCATGATGACACAGCCAGCCAATCGCCAGTTACATAAATTTGGCGGCAGTAGCCTCGCCGATCCTGATTGCTATCGTCGGGTCGCAACGATTTTACGAGAATATTCTGATGTTGAAGATCTGATTGTGGTCTCAGCGGCCGGAAAAACAACGAATAAGCTCATTGAGTGGATTGAACAACTCGGCAAAGACGGGCGTCAGGCCCATGAGACGCTGCAAAGCTTGCGTCAGTATCAGCAAGGGTTAATCGAAGCGCTGGTGAGCGGCTCTGTTGCCGATGAGCTACTAACCCGGCTGCATTTAGATCTGAGTGAGCTGGCTAAGCTGAGCGAGCCGGATATCACAGAGCCGGTATACGCGGCGATTTTAGGCCATGGTGAACTGTGGTCTGCACGTTTGCTGGCTGCTTTACTCAATAGTTATGAGATGCCGGCGACTTACCTTGATTCGCGGATTTTTCTTCGCGCAGAGCGCGTGGCTCAACCGGAAGTGGATCGCGCTCAATCCTGGCCGTTGCTGAAAGAACAACTGGCCCAGCACAGTTTGCATCGTATTGTGATCACCGGCTTTATGGCGCGTAATCAACAGGCAGAAACGGTGTTGCTAGGGCGAAATGGTTCTGACTATTCTGCCACTGTGATTGGTGCCTTGGCGGAGGTTTCGCGGGTGACTATCTGGAGTGATGTGGCTGGCGTATACAGTGCTGATCCGCGCAAAGTCGGCGACGCCTGTTTGTTGCCGCTGCTGCGCCTGGATGAAGCCAATGAACTGGCTCGTCTGGCGGCTCCCGTGCTGCATAGCCGAACGTTACAGCCTGTTGCGCAGAGTGCGATTGATTTAACCTTGCGCTGCAGCCATCAGCCGGAATCCGGCTCGACCCGGGTCGAGCGTATTTTGGCATCCGGGCGTGGTGCTAAAATTGTCACCTCGTTAGACGATATATGCCTGATTGAATTAGACGTACCTCGCTCACACGACCTTGAACCGGTAAAGGCAGAGCTGGAGCGTACCTTGCAGCGTGCGCAGCTGTTACCGCTTGCACAGAGTACTGAAGCCGATCAGGGACGTATTTTGCTGGCATACACAAGTGAGGTGGTGAATGGCGTACTGGCACTGTTGCAAGACAGTGGGATTGCTGCCGAGCTGAGGTTGCGTGAAGGCTTCTCAATGGTTGCCGCGGTAGGAGCGGGTGTGGTGAATAACCCCGTGCATTGCCACGGTTTCTATCAGCAGTTGAAAAGGCTGCCAGTGGAGTTTATGGAAGAAGCGGAATCAGGTCTTAGCCTGGTTGCGGTGCTGCGTAAGGTCGAGACTGAAAACTTAATTGTCGGTATTCATCAGAGCCTGTTTCAGGCGCAGAAACGTATTGGCCTGGTGTTGTGCGGTAAAGGCAATATTGGTAGCCGCTGGCTTGAGCTGTTTGATGCTGAGAAAGAACAGCTTGAGAAGCGCCATGGTATGAGCTTCACCTTAATCGGTGTTGCTGACAGTTGCCGTCACTGGGTTGATTTTCAGGGCATTGAACCGACTCGTGCGCTGAACGCGTTTGATGATGAAGCCGTGGAGTACGCCGACGGGGAGCTGCTCGCGACCTTAGCCTCTAATCCTTATGATGATGTGGTGGTGCTGGATGTGACGGCCAGTGCTGAACTGGCGGCTAAATACCCAAGCGTGGCTGAAAATGGGTTGCATCTGATTTCAGCGAATAAAGTAGCGGGTTCTGCATCGAGTGATGATTACCATGCGGTGCAGGATGCCTTTGCCAAAACCAGCCGTCACTGGTTATATAACGCCACCGTCGGTGCGGGTCTGCCCGTGAATCACACGGTACGGGACTTACGTGAAAGTGGTGATGAAATTATTGCGGTATCGGGGATCTTTTCAGGGACGTTATCCTGGCTGTTCCAGCAGTTTGATGGCTCACAACCTTTTTCTCAGCTGTTAGAGCAGGCGTGGCAGCAAGGGTTAACCGAACCGGATCCCCGGCATGATCTCGATGGCAGCGATGTGATGCGCAAGCTGGTGATCCTGGCTCGTGAATCAGGGCTGGCGTTAGAGCCAGAGCATGTGAAGGTGGGCTCGTTAGTGCCGGCTGAGCTGGCTGAGCTGGCGCTTGATGGATTTTTTGAGCAGATCAATCAGCTTGACGAGCTGTTGTTCGAGCGTCTGAACAAAGCCCAGAAAGAAGATAAAGTGCTGCGCTATGTTGCGCGTCTGGATAAGAATGGCAAAGCGCATGTGGGGGTTGAAGCGTTGCCTGCAGAGCATGCCCTGGCCAACTTACTGCCTTGCGACAATATCTTTGCTATTGAAAGCCGCTGGTATCGTGATAATCCGTTGGTGATCCGCGGCCCCGGTGCCGGCCGTGATGTAACCGCCGGCGCATTGCTGTCTGATATCAATCGTTTGGCCGCGATGCTATAGAGTATGCCAAATGGTGACAAATCTAGTCTGATATATCGCTCCGTGCGATAAGGTCGGTGTTAATCACCAAATAACCATGAAGAGCCCGCCAATGGCGGGCTTTTGTGTTTAAGTTATGTTGAAATTTATGCAATGTGAAGTTGAGAAAAATTCATGATCACTTTATTGACATTAAATTGGTTACAAGACATTCTGTAGACATATAGACGTCTAAACGGTTTTTTCAGACGTTACATTTTTTGGGGAATAGGCCGAAGGCAGGCCAGAATAGGAAGGGATTGACTATGGGGTATTCTCACGCAAGTCACTTAGATTCGTTAAATCAAAATATTGCAGATCTTAATGGTGACATTAATGTTTCTTTTGAATTTTTTCCGCCAAGCAGTGAGAAAATGGAAGAAACCCTATGGAATTCTATTCATCGTCTGAAAACACTGAAGCCAAAATTTGTCTCAGTGACTTATGGTGCCAACTCGGGTGAACGGGATCGTACTCACAGCATCATTAAAGAGATTAAAGATCAAACCGGACTGGTTGCTGCACCTCACCTGACGTGTATTGATGCCTCCCGCGATGAGCTGCGTACCATTGCCCGTGATTACTGGAATAATGGGATCCGCGATATAGTGGCATTACGCGGTGATTTGCCACAGCAAGGCGTAAAGCCTGATATGTATGCCGCAGATCTGGTTGAGTTGCTGCGCAAGGAAGCCGATTTTGATATCTCGGTGGCCGCATACCCGGAAGTGCATCCGGAAGCGAAAAGTGCTCAGGCTGACTTGATCAACCTCAAGCGTAAAGTCGATGCGGGGGCGAGCCGTGCTATCACCCAGTTCTTTTTTGATGTTGAAAGTTATCTGCGTTTCCGCGACCGTTGTGTTGCCGCGGGTATCGATGTCGAAATTGTGCCGGGTATCCTGCCGGTATCAAACATGACGCAAGCCAAGCGTTTTGCACTGGCGAACAACGTTAAAATTCCAGGCTGGTTAGAGAAGCAATATCAGGGCCTGGATGACGACCTGCTTAGCCGCCAGATGGTTGGTGCCAGTAATGCGATCGATATGGTGCGCATTCTAAGCCGCGAAGGGGTAAAAGACTTTCACTTCTATACCCTGAATCGGGCTGAACTGACTTATGCCATTTGTCATACCTTGGGTGTTAAGCCTGGAGTAGAAGCATAATTCTGTTATATCGAAGGGATATCGTGTTATCGATCCCAATAAAAAAGCCGCTCTGAGCGGCTTTTTTTAGTTGGTATAGCGAAATAACGACATCCGGTTATTTGGTGATCGCAATCTTGCTTGCTTCGCTATCCAGGTCTTTCAGCTCAGCCAGAACTTCTTCTGCCCAGTTAATCCACGCCTGGCGGTTATGCATGCCGCGGCGTAGGGTCAGGCGGTCAAGACGAGACTGGCGATCCATTTCTTTGTAGTTAGCAAAGTGGACTTTTTCCAGCTCCTCATAGTTGTTCATTAGCGAGTGAGACTCTTCAATGAGTGCCTCAAGCTGTTCTTGCATTGGCTCTGAATTATGAACACCGCAAACCAGTAGCTTGGCCGAGAACTCATCGCGGATCGTTGGATTGCGAGCGGGTTCCTGGAACCATTCAAACAGTGCCTGACGTCCCAGATCGGTAATGGTGTAGACCTTACGGTCTGGTTTACCTTCCTGAGGTTCAAGCTGACATGTTACCTGGTCATTGCCGGCCATTTTATTCAGTTCGCGATACACTTGTTGGTGGCTCGCTTTCCAGAAATAACCGATGCTGTGTGAAAATTCTTTGGTGATATCGTAACCGGTTGCGTCGCGATTGCTCAGCACGGTTAAAATTACGTGTGGTAGTGACATCTCTTCTATCCGATAAAATACTGCAAAGTAAAAAATACAATCAAACGGACGTTACCTTTCGCTCTTTGGCGTTTGTTATAATCGTCATGTTGCACTGCCTGATCGAGATCACATAGAATATCATCAATATACTCAATACTGATACCTGACAGGGTAAATAATTTATTCACTTAGGCTGTCAATTGCTTATCTTGTGACATTTATCCAGAGAATAATTCCAGATTGGCATTGCAAGCGGTTTTGCATCACCTGCTTTCACAAGGTTCATCATTTACTCTAGTGCAAGACATTGATGGGCGTTTGTCTCAATTTTGCGTCAGCATAAAATTAATGCTTGGAAATGATTTCTGGGTGATAAGGTGGAATTGATCGGGGTTCGGCAGGATAAAATAAAGGCCACGCGAGGTGGCCTTATTCGACTTTGCTTAGGTGCAGCGGATTAACCCGTGTTTCGCATTCCCGTTGCGATACCCGCGATACTGACCATCAGCGCTTCTTCCAGTATCGGTGAAATTTCTTCTTGTTGGCGCGTCCGGTATAGCAATTCAGCCTGCAGCATGTTGAGTGGCTCAACATAGATGTTACGCAAGCGAATGGCCTCGGCACCCCACGGGTCCTGCTCCATCAGGTGAGCGTTGTTTTCAACATTCAGTACCGCTTTAATGTCTTGTTGCAACTGATCGCGAAGTTGCTGCCCCAGCGGCCACAATGACTTCTCTGTCAGGCGTTGATCATAATATTGCGCAATGCCGACATTGGTTTTGGTGTACACCATCTCCAGCATGCCCAGGCGGGTCGAGAAGAATGGCCATTCCCGGCACATATCTTCGAGTAGCTGGGCATGGCCCTTATCGATTGAGTACTGGATCGCCTCACCGGCACCAAGCCAGGCCGGTAGCAGCAAGCGATTCTGGCTCCAGGCAAAAATCCAAGGGATCGCACGTAAACTTTCGACCCCGCCGTTCGGGTTACGCTTCGCCGGACGAGAGCCCAATGGCAGTTTGCCCAGTTCTAACTCTGGGGTAGCGGCGCGGAAATAAGGAACGAATTCTTCATTGCCTCGCACCACGTTGCGGTACGCTTCGCAGGAAACTTCAGACAGCACGTCCATCAGATCGCGCCAGTTTTGTTTTGGCGCGGGTGGCGGTAGCAGGTTCGCTTCAAGGATTGCACTGGTGTACAGGCTCAGGCTGTTTACTGCAACGTCCGGCAGGCCCAGCTTAAAGCGGATCATTTCCCCTTGCTCGGTAACACGCAGGCCGCCTTTCAGGCTACGAGGAGGCTGAGAGAGCAGTGCAGCATGTGCCGGTGCGCCACCACGACCGATAGAGCCGCCGCGGCCATGGAACAGAGTCAGTTCAACACTCGCGTCTTCACAGACATCAACCAGCTCTTCCATTGCGCGGTACTGTGCCCAGCCTGCCGCCATCACACCGGCATCTTTCGCCGAGTCGGAATAGCCGATCATTACCATTTGATGGTTCTGAATGAAGCCACGGTACCAGTCGATGTTCATCAACTGCTTGATGACTGCCGCGCCATTGTTTAAATCTTCCAGTGTTTCAAACAGCGGGCAGACATCCATGCGGAACGGACAGCCTGCTTCCTTGAGCAGCAGGTGCACTGCTAATACATCAGAAGCAGTACGTGCCATTGAGATCACATAGGCGCCCAGCGCTTCGCGAGGTTGTTCTGCAACGGCTTTACAGGTATCGATGACTTCCTGTACATCGGCTGACGGCTGCCAGTCACGCGGTAGCAGCGGACGTTTTGACGCCAGCTCACGGATCAGGAAAGCAACTTTATCTTGCTCGCTCCACTGATCGTAGTCACCGATCCCCAGATAACGGGTCAGCTCTGAAATAACATCAGAATGGCGGGTGCTTTCCTGGCGGATATCAAGGCGGACCAGATGAACGCCGAAGCACTTAATACGGCGCAGAACGTCAAGTAGCAGACCGTCTGCAATAATACTCATGCCACATGCGTGCAGAGACTGGTAACAAGCGTGCAGAGGTTCCCACAGCTGATCGACGTGAGTGATTGTTTCAAGATCCGGAACGTTATGGCCCTGAATTTTGGCATCCAGCACGTCGCGGGTATTGGTCAGCTTAGTGCGCAACACTTTCAGGATCGCACGGTAGGGTTCATGCTCATCGCCGGCCAGCTCGCGGACCTGATCATTGCATTTGACCATTGACAGTTCGCTAACCAGTTCCTGAATATCACCCAGGTACAGATCGGCGGCTTTCCAGCGGGACAGCAGCAGCACTTCTCGGGTGATTTCTGAGGTCACGAACGGGTTACCGTCACGGTCTCCGCCCATCCATGAGGTAAATTTTACCGGTGAGGCATCGAGTGGCAGGCCTTCACCCAGATGGTGAACCAGTTTCTCGTCGAACTGACGCAGAAACTCAGGTACCGCTTGCCACAGCGAGTTTTCTACCACCGCATAACCCCACTTGGCTTCATCGAGTGGCGTCGGGCGCTGTTTACGGATGACATCAGAGTGCCATGCCTGGGCAATCAACTGCTCTAGGCGTTGCTCAACACGCTGGCGTTCACTGTGAGAAAGTTCGCTCAGCTCAAGGCTCGACAGGCACTTATTGATCTGTACCAGCTTGTGGATCATGGTGCGGCGGGCAATCTCTGTCGGGTGAGCCGTCAGTACCAGCTCAATGTTCAGATCACGTACCGCCTGAATAGAGTCAAACTGACTGACGCTATTGGCGTTGAGCTTACCAAACAGTGAATCGATAGAATCCGGACTGCAAATGTGTTCTTCACAGTGGCGGGAGATCGTATGGTACTGTTCGGCGATATTGGTCAGGTTAAGAAACTGACTGAAGGCACGAGCAACAGGAAGAAGCTGATCATCAGGGAGGTTTTGCAATTCATCGATCAGCTTAGCGCGATCGTCGTCATTACCTGCCCGAGCTGATTTAGACAGCTGGCGTATGGTTTCCACTTTCTCAAACAGTGGCTCGCCATGCGCATCCTTAATGGTATTACCCAGCATGTGGCCGAGCATACTTACGTTACTTCTTAACGCGCTGTATTTTTCCTTCATATAATATCCATCTCGTAATTTTGTTACATCCAATCTGCAACGTTCTTCTGACAATCTATCCGCGATCCCACTTTCAGGTCAACAGTGATTACATTTGCGGGCAATAAATCGAGTCTACCTTGATTTTGGTCATAATCTGCTTTTAGTCCTGAAAGTTTATTTCGTCAATATGTGTCATGTGGCACATGTTTTGTTTCCAAACCGTATTGGTAGAACGGGTGACAGATCTGCCAATACGTTCTTTATAAGCATAGCTAATAACCTGAAATGGCCTTTTTTTCTGCTTCTGTTGTTGACAGCTTAAGGATTAGTCGGTAAAAATAGAAATGCAGGTACAGTGAATAATTATTTAATTGTATTTTCTTGCGCAGATTGATAGATGATGCAACCAGGCTCTTAAGCCAGAAGTAGGAAAAAATTAACATGAACCAAGCGAAGATCAACAATCAGAATTCCCTCCGACGACGCTAAGTCTGATTCGCTTGGTGCCTCCCGTGCACCCCATCACTCGCTGTGTCAACAGCACTGTTTCAAAACCTAATGCTTTACAAAAACCCAAAGCACATAAAACGGAATCTCTTATGTTGAACACCTTCATTATCGGTGCCAGCGGCTATACCGGCGCTGAGCTGGCAAAAATGGTGCACGTACATCCCCATCTTCAACTGGCTGGTCTGTTTGTCTCGGCCAATAGCCTGGATGCCAATAAGCCCATCAGTGATCTGCATGGCCAGCTCAAAGGTATTGTGGATTTGCCGCTGCAGCCTTTATCCGAACCGGCTGCGGTTGCCCAGCAGGCGGACATAGTTTTACTGGCAACGGCCCATGAAGTGAGCCATGACCTGGCCCCGATTTTTCTGGCCGCTGGCTGTCAGGTGTTTGATTTGTCTGGTGCGTTCAGGGTGAAGGATGATGAGTTCTATAATCAGTATTATGGATTTGTTCATCAGCACTCTCAATGGCTGGAACAAGCTGTTTACGGCTTAGCAGAATGGAACAGCAAGGCGATTAAACATGCCCAGTTAATTGCGGTGCCCGGCTGTTATCCAACCGCTTCTCAGTTGGCACTTAAACCACTGATTGAGGCAGGCTTGCTCGATGAAAATCAATGGCCTGTTATCAATGCGGTGAGCGGGGTGTCGGGGGCCGGTCGTAAAGCATCAATGATCAATAGTTTTTGTGAGGTGAGTTTGCAGGCTTATGGTCTGTTCAGTCACCGGCACCAGCCGGAAATTGCCAGCCACCTCGGCAGTGAAGTGATTTTCACCCCTCATTTAGGCAGCTTCAAGCGCGGTATTCTGGCGACTATTACGGCGAAATTAGCCGCTGGTGTCGAGGTTGAGCAGGTAGCACAGGCAATGACTCAGGCCTATCAGGGGATTGCTGGTGGCCATGCTGTCAGATTACTGGGTGAGCAAACGGCCAGTATTCAGAATGTTGTTAATACCTGTTTCTGCGACATTGGCTGGAAAGTACAGGGTGAGCACATTATTTTAACATCTGCGATTGATAATTTATTGAAAGGTGCATCCAGCCAGGCGATGCAGTGCATAAATATTCGCAATGACTTTCCGCAATTAACTGCGTTGGTATAGGAGCCGTCACCATGAGTCAGATCCCTTTGGTTATTAAATTAGGCGGTGCAGCACTGTCGAGTGATGAAACGCTGGAAAAGCTGTTCAATGCCATTCATCACTATCAGGAAAGTTCCCAGCGCCCATTGCTGATCGTACATGGCGGTGGTTATCTGGTTGATGATTTGATGAAGAAATTACAACTGGAAACCGTCAAGAAAGAAGGACTCCGGGTGACGCCTAAAGAGCTTATCCCATTTATTGCCGGCGCATTGGCGGGAACCGCGAACAAAATACTGCAAGGGCAAGCGATTAAATCAGGGGTTTCGGCGGTGGGTTTGAGCCTGGCTGATGGCGGGCTGTGTCAGGTCACCGAACTGGATCCGGAGCTGGGATCGGTAGGTAAAGCCGCGCCGGGCAACTGCACGCTGGTAAGCCAAATCATGGCGTCGGGCTATTTGCCTATCGTCAGTTCAATTGGCCTCGATGCTAACGGTGATCTGATGAATGTGAATGCTGATCAGGCGGCTGTTGCAGTCGCTGCCGCTCTCGATGCGGAATTGGTACTGCTGTCGGATGTCAGCGGCGTATTAGATGGCAAGGGCCACCTGATCCCGAGCCTGACTGAGCAGCAAGCCGAAGCCTTGATCACCCAAGCGGTGATCACCGATGGCATGATTGTAAAAGTCCGTGCTGCTTTTGATGCCGCAAAAGCCTTAGGTCGTCCGATTGAAGTGGCAACCTGGCGCTATCCCGAAAAGCTGGCAGCGTTATTTGATGGCCAGAGTATCGGTACAAAATTTTCAGTTTAAAGCCAGCGTTAACTGTCAACAGCACAGTAGAAACGTGGTTTTAACGAAAACAGTTTTAGAACAATTTATTTCAGAACATTTTAAAGCAGCCTGAACGGTATGACCGTCGAACGGGCACGAGGAGAGCATCATGAGCAAGGTAACTAAAGTCGTATTAGCCTATTCCGGCGGTCTGGATACATCAGCAATCATTCCATGGCTGAAAGAGAACTATGACTGCGAAGTTGTCGCGTTCGTTGCCGATGTCGGCCAGGGCGCAGCAGAGCTTGAAGGTATCGAAGAGAAAGCAATCGCATCAGGTGCATCATCTTGCTATATCGCCGATCTGAAAGAAGAGATGGTGGCAGATTATATCTACCCGAGCCTGAAAACCGGTGCGATTTATGAGGGTAAATACCTGCTGGGTACGTCAATGGCGCGTCCAATCATTGCCAAGGCGCAAGTTGAGTGTGCCTTGAAAGTGGGGGCTGATGCTCTGTGCCATGGTTGTACCGGTAAAGGTAACGACCAGGTTCGTTTTGAAGGTGCATTCGCAGCCCTGGCTCCGCATCTTACTGTTATAGCCCCTTGGCGTGAATGGGATCTGCGTAGCCGTGAAGCCCTGCTGGATTATCTGGCAGAGCGTGATATTCCTTGTACTTCAACATTGGAAAAAATCTATTCGCGTGATGCCAATGCATGGCACATCTCTACCGAAGGCGGTGTGCTGGAAGATACGTGGAACCAGCCTAATGAACTATGCTGGGTATGGACGAAAGATCCGGAAGACGCGCCAAACACCCCAGAAACAGTTTCAATTCTGGTCGAGAAAGGCGAAGTTGTTGCGGTTGATGGCAAAGCCATGTCACCATTTGATGCCCTGACATACCTGAATGAAAAAGGTGCCGAGCACGGTGTTGGTCGTATCGATATCGTTGAAAACCGTCTGGTTGGTATTAAGTCCCGTGGTTGTTATGAAACGCCGGGAGGCACCATCATGAACGAAGCACTGCGTGCCGTTGAGCAACTCGTGCTGGATAAAGAATCGTATGAGTTCCGTGAAACTGTCGGTTTGAAAGCATCGCACCTTATCTATGACGGCCGCTGGTTCACACCACTGTGTAAATCGATCTTAGCTGCCGCTGATGAACTTGCTAAAGATGTGAGCGGCGAAGTTGTGGTAAAACTGTATAAAGGTCAGGCGACTGTGGTTCAGAAGCGCTCGCTAAACAGCTTGTACTCAGAAGAGTTTGCTACTTTCGGGGAAGATGAAGTGTATGACCACAGCCATGCAGGTGGCTTCATTCGCCTTTACTCGCTGGCAAGTCGTATCCGTGCTTTGAACGCACAGAAAAAACAAAAATAATTACATTAAAGCATTGAGCAAGTCGAGTCGCGAAGCATAGGAGAAGTACCATGGCATTATGGGGCGGACGTTTTAGTCAGGCAGCTGACACACGGTTTAAGCAGTTCAACGATTCACTACGTTTTGATTACCGTTTGGCGGAGCAAGACATCGTTGGTTCTATAGCATGGTCAAAGGCACTGCATCAGGTTGATGTATTGACGGAAGAAGAGCAGCAGCGGTTAGAGCTGGCGCTGAATGAGCTGAAACTGGCAGTGATGGAAGATCCGGAGCAGATTTTACATTCTGATGCGGAAGACATTCACAGCTGGGTTGAGCAGCAGCTAATCAGCAAAGTCGGTGATTTAGGTAAGAAGCTACACACGGGGCGTTCTCGTAACGACCAGGTCGCGACTGATCTGAAACTCTGGTGCCGTCAGCAAGGTCAAGAGCTTCTTCTTATGCTCGATAAATTGCAAAACCAGTTAGTGTCTGTGGCGCGCGAACACCAAGCCACAGTTCTTCCTGGTTACACCCACTTACAGCGGGCTCAGCCGGTTACGTTTGCCCATTGGTGTCTGGCTTACGTTGAAATGTTTGAGCGTGATTACTCTCGTTTGCATGATGCGTTAAATCGCCTTGATACCTGTCCTCTGGGCTCTGGTGCATTGGCTGGCACGGCTTATCCCATCGACCGTGAAGTGCTGGCTCATAGTCTTGGTTTCCAACGGGCGACTCGTAACAGCTTAGACTCAGTGTCTGACCGTGATCATGTGATGGAATTGCTATCGACTGCGTCTATTTCGATGCTGCATCTGTCACGGATGGCAGAAGATCTAATCTTCTACAACTCGGGTGAATCGAATTTCATTGAGTTAGCAGATACCGTGACATCAGGATCGTCACTGATGCCACAAAAGAAAAACCCGGATGCACTTGAGCTTATCCGTGGTAAATGTGGCCGGGTCTACGGGGCGATGACGGGCATGATGATGACCGTTAAAGCGTTGCCACTGGCTTACAACAAAGACATGCAGGAAGACAAAGAAGGTCTTTTTGATGCGTTGGATAGCTGGAATGACTGCATGGAAATGGCTGCACTCTGTTTTGACGGTATTCAGGTCAACAAAGAGCGTACCCTTGAAGCGGCTATGCAAGGCTATTCGAATGCCACAGAGCTGGCGGATTACCTGGTGGCGAAAGGCATTCCATTCCGCGAGGCGCACCACATTGTGGGAGTAGCGGTCGTAGCCGCCATTGCCAAAGGGTGTGCATTAGAAGAACTGTCACTCGATGAGATGAAAGAATTCTCTGCGCTAATTGATGAAGATGTCTACCCGATCCTGACCATAGAGTCGTGCTTAGATAAGCGTTGCGCGCTAGGAGGCGTGGCGCCTAATCAGGTTGACTATGCGATTGGTCAGGTTGAGAAGCGGTTAGAGAAGCGTTATTCACCCGAGGTGAAAGTACGTGGCGCTCGCCTCACCGATCTCGATGCGATTGAAGGCATGGTGGTTTACTGGGCTGGCCTGGGTGAAAACCTGCCGCGTAAACGTAATGAACTGGTGCGTGATATAGGCTCTTTTGCGGTCGCCGAACACCACGGTACCGTAACCGGCTGTGCCTCGCTTTATGTTTATGATTCAGGTCTGGCTGAAATCCGCTCGCTGGGTATTGAAGCCGGCTGGCAGCATCAGGGGCAGGGCAAGGCGGTTGTCGAGTATCTGATTGAGAAGGCCAGCCAGATGGCGATTAAGAATGTCTTTGTCCTGACCCGGGTACCAGAATTCTTTATGAAGCAGGGCTTTATACCGACATCGAAATCATTGCTGCCTGAGAAGGTGATGAAAGATTGCGATCGTTGTCCGCGTCAGCATGCTTGTGATGAAGTGGCACTGGAAGTGCGCCTGGATCAGGAGCTGGTCATTCCGACCGTGAATGTTGCTTAAATCTGAATTTGTCGGTTTTTTATATAAAACCGCTTAAATTATGAAAACCGGTTTATTAGCCGGTTTTTTATCACTCAAGAAAAATGATCAGATTTATTTATCCCGATTGGTATTACGCAAGCGTCGAATGAAGGCGACCAGCAGGTGGGCCGCAAGTAACAGTGAAAATGCGCTGGCAGCAAAGATGAGGGTGATAGATTCCACCATGGCGGGTTGGGTGCGGTAGAAATACCACCACGCGCCCCAGCTTAATCCACTTAACAGGGTTAACTGCCACATGCACTGACGACAACGGCCTAACTTTTGTTTGAACGCCTGTTGGTTGAAAGCCTGACTGCGGCAGTTGTTACATCCCATTGTTTTTTCTCAAATCAACCCATGACATCCGCATTGTACCTTAATTAAGCGTAAAAATTTTCTGATATGCGTTAACGAAAAAGCCCTCATAGGGTGAGGGCAAAGTTTGGCTGTATTATTTGCTTAACGGTACAAATACGCTTTATTGATTAACAACCCGGGCCGCAGTCCAGGCAGTGTTTGATCATATCCGGACCCAGGTGTAGCTTGGCGTTCAGGTCACGCAGGGCGGTACGGATACCTTCTTCAATCACCGGGTGGTAGAACGGCATATCCAGCATTTCAGACACCGTCATTTGGTTCTGGTGCGCCCAGGCCAGCAGGTGAGCCAGGTGCTCGGCATTCGGGCCGATCATTTCAGCACCGAGGAAGCGGCCGGTACCGTGTTCGCCATAGACATTCAGGATCCCTTTATTGCGGAGCATCACACGGGAGCGGCCCTGGTTTTCAAACGAGACATTACCGGTTTCAAAGCATCCACAGGTGCCAAGGCGAGTGGTGATCTCTTTGTATGTTTCGCCAACCATCGCAATTTGCGGATCAGAGAATACCGCTGAGATTTTTGAGCGACGCCGCCCGGCGCGAATTTCAGGGAAGCGGCCCGCATTATCCCCGGCGATGCGTGCCTGATCGGCCGCTTCGTGAAGCAATGGAATTTGGTTGCTGGCATCACCGGCAATAAAGATTGAGCTTACCGATGTTTGCAGGGTGTAGTGATCTGCTACCGGTACACCGCGGGCATCTAGCTCTAAGCGGGTTTTTTCAATGTCCAGTTTATCAACATTAGGACGACGACCGGTTGTTGCGAGCACGTAATCGACCGTGATTTCCTTTAATTCACCGTCTTTGCCGATATACATGATATCAACCTTATCACCGTTGCGTTTCATGCTTTCAACGTTCACATCGGCATCAAGGTAGAACTCTTCATTGAACGACTTGTCGGCATACGCCATCACTTCAGGATCGGTCAACGGGCCAACCTGGCCACCGATACCGAACATCACCACTTCAACCCCAAGACGTTTCAGTGCCTGACCAAGCTCTAAACCAATAACGCCCGGGCCGAATACCGCCACCGAGTTAGGCAGATCATCCCACTCAAATACGTTGTCGTTAATGATCAGGCGATCCCCCAGCTCGTTCCAAATTGCAGGATAAGCCGGGCGAGAGCCGGTGGCGATAACAATACGCTTTGCTGTGATTTGGGTATGGTCATCCACTACGAGCGTCGTGTCATCAACAAATGTTGCGTAACCAATAATTTTGTCTTCCGCCGGGATCTCGTCAACCCCTTCCAAAACGAATCCAACAAAGCGATCACGTTCGCTTTTCACCCGAGCCATGACTTCACGGCCATTGATCACGATCTCACCTTGCGGGTGAACACCGAAACCCGGCGCCTTTTCGATTTGGTGAACGCTTTCTGCCGCTGCAATAAGGAGTTTTGATGGCATGCAACCAACGCGGGCGCAAGTGGTGCCGTACGGGCCACCTTCAATCATCACAACACTGTCAGTGTGTGCTTTTGCAGCGCGATAAGCACCAAGACCAGCAGTACCACCACCGATAACAGCGACATCAACATTCAGGATTTTCATTTCGGTATCTCCGGGCAAAATTAAAAATGGCGGGGCAAATGAGAGAGGGTCCCGCCAATTACTTATTGGTTTTTCTTAATGGTTAGTAACCGTTGTTACTCGGTTTTAAAAAGCACGACTTAGCCCAAGAATGTTGCTAGTTCTTCGCTGCCACCAATGTGTTTGCCACCGATGAATACTTGAGGCACAGTGCTTTGACCTGTGATTGCGCGAAGGCTGACGGTTGTTGCATCTTTACCCAGCACCACTTCTTCGTACTGAAGGCCTTTATCGATTAGGTTCTGTTTTGCTTTTGCACAGAACGGACAACCAGGCTTGGTGAATACGGTGATTGACTCTTGCATCTTGTGGTTTGGTGCAACGTAGTTCAGCATTGTGTCGGCATCAGAGACTTTGAACGGGTCGCCCGGTTCGTCGTTTTCGATGAACATTTTTTCTACCACACCGTTTTTAACCAGCATGCTGTAGCGCCATGAACGTGGACCGAAACCAATCTCTTTCTTGTCGACTAACATACCCATACCCTCTGAAAACTCACCGTTGCCATCTGGGATAAATGTGATGTTTTCCGCTTCCTGATCAGCTTTCCATGCGTTCATAACGAATGTGTCGTTAACAGAGATACATAGAATGTCATCAACGCCGTGCTCAGAAAATACTGATGCCAGCTCGTTGTAACGTGGCAGGTGGCTAGAAGAGCAAGTCGGGGTAAATGCGCCGGGCAGGCTGAAAACCACGACTGTTTTGTTTGCGAATAACTCTTCTGTTGTCACGTTTACCCATTGGTCGCCCTGGCGAGTTGGGAAAGTAACTTGGGGTACAGCCTGACCTTCTTTAGATGCGAACATAATGGTATTCCTTAAATTTTAAATAGTTATTTGATTCAATCGGAGCGTACCAAGCTATACCTTGTTTAGTTCACTTGGGCTCCCTTTTGATGTGATGATTATGCGATCTCTGGCTTGATAGCTCTAATCGTTTGCTGTTATTGTTTTGATAGTTAATTCCTATCACATGGCGAAAAACCACATGAACATCCGTGATCTTGAATATCTGGTTGCTTTATCTGAGCACAAACATTTCAGAAAGGCGGCAGAAGCCTGTTTTGTCAGTCAGCCGACGCTGAGCGGGCAGATCCGCAAGCTGGAAGATGAATTAGGGGTCTCACTGTTAGAACGTACCAGCCGCCGGGTGTTATTTACCGATGCCGGGCTGAGCCTGGTGGCGCAGGCGCAGAAGGTGTTACTGGAAGTGAAAGTACTGACCGAGCTGGCGAGCCAGCAAGGGGAAAGTATGGCAGGCCCGCTGCATATCGGTTTTATTCCCACGGTTGGGCCGTACCTGTTGCCGTTGATTATCCCAGCCCTCAAAGAGGCATTTCCGCATTTGGAATTGTTCTTACATGAGGCGCAAACCCATCAGCTGGTGCATCAGCTTGAAGCCGGCAAGCTGGACTGCCTTATTCTGGCGGCGGTGAAAGAAACCGAGCATTTTATTGAGTTGCCACTTTACGACGAACCGATGGTTGTTGCTGTTCCCGATGCTCACCCCTGGGCAGAGAAAACGTCGCTGGATATGGCAAGCCTCAATGGTGAAACGCTGCTGATGTTAGGTGATGGCCACTGTTTGCGTGATCAGGCGATGGGATTTTGCTTTGCCGCCGGAGCCAAAGAAGATGGCCAGTTTAAAGCGACCAGTTTAGAGACGCTGCGTAACATGGTGGCGGCAGGCAGTGGCATTACGTTACTGCCCAAGCTGGCTACACCGAAAGCGCACAGTCGTGATGGTGTTAGCTATATTAAGGCTTATGATCCGGTACCGACCCGGTTGATCACCTTAGCTTATCGGCCAGGCTCACCGTTGCAGGCGCGTTATGAAAAAATAGCGTCGTTGATCAAAGAACATATACCTGCGGTGCTGGCAGGGTGAGAGTATACCCAAACCACTTCAAGATGCTGTGCTCAGCGAGAATTCAGTGGCTTTTAGGCAAGGCAGCCATATGAGCGAATAGTGGTTCTATTTGGACTTTGGGTATAGACACAAAAAGAGCGCCATTTCGGCGCTCTTTTGTGGTATTGATTAGCAAGTGTTATCAGAACAGTTCATCAGAGCTATCTGATTCAAACACACTGTCTGATCCGCCCTCTGTCACCATCTCGGTTGGCTCAGAGCCTTTGGTGAAGTATTCAAACATTGAGCTAAAGTCGTTACGGTTCGATAACTTGCCGGTTTCACGGTCAATACGCACCGTCACGATATCATTTGGCAGTTGCTTACGTTGAACCGGAACATCTTCCAGCGCGGCTTTCATGAACTCGACCCATGCTGGTTGAGCTGTTTTTGCCCCTGCCTCACCGCCGGAAATCTGCTTTTTACCCAGGTTATTGTTCCATGACGCTTTGCCAAGCTCACGGCTATGGCTGTCAAAGCCGACCCAGGCCGTCGCGACAATGTTCGGTCCGAAGCCTGAGTACCACGCATCTTTCGAGCCGTTCGTGGTACCGGTCTTGCCGCCGATGTCACGGCGCTTCAGTACCTGACCACGCCAGCCGGTACCATTCCAGCCGGAACCATGGCGCCAGTCGCCACCGCCCCAGATATTACTTTCCATCATCTCACGCACCAGGAATGCATTTTGTTCTGAAATCACCTGCGGCGCGTAGTTAACCTGCTGCTGATCGAGTTCCTGATCACCGCCTGCGGTACCCAGTTCCTGCTCACTAATGGCAATGTCGTTCAGTACGGCACGGCTGGCAGCGACAGGATCCCCCGCCTGTTGCTGTTCCTGCTGACATTCACTATTGCAAACAAGGTTCGGGTTAGCCTGATAGATCAGGTTGCCATAGGCATCTTCAACTCGCTCAATAAAGTAAGGTTCAACGTAATAACCACCGTTAGCAAAAACAGAGAAACCTTGTGCCATTTCTATCGGCGTTAAGCTACCTGCCCCCAGAGCGATGGCTTCGGCGCGAGGCAAGTCTTTACGTTTAAAACCAAAGCGAGTCAGGTAACTGATGGTCTGATCTAAGCCGACACTGCGTAATACGCGAACGGCCATTACGTTTTTCGATTGGGCCAAGCCCAGACGCAGACGTGTCGGACCATTATAGGTTGGCGGTGAGTTTTTCGGACGCCATGCTGTTCCCTGACTCTGATCCCAGCGGTTAACGGGGGCATCATTGATTAAGGTCGCCAGCGTCATACCGTTATCTAAAGCGGCAGAATAAATAAAGGGCTTGATACTTGAGCCAACCTGACGCACTGACTGGGTGGCACGGTTAAACTTACTATGGACAAAATTAAAGCCGCCCACCATGGCCGCGACAGCGCCGTTTTGCGGTGAAACGGCAACAAAAGCGGTATTGGCATCCGGTACCTGGCTCAGTACCCAGGTCTGACTTTCGGTATTGTCTTCACCGGTGCGAACTTGTTGCTGCACCCAGATTTGCTGGCCGGTTGCCAGGATCTCGGTGGCGGCTTTTGGTGCGGATCCCTGACGGGTATCAGAGATAAATTTCCGTGCCCACTTCATGCCATCCCATTCGATGATGACGTGTTCACCGCCTTTTACCACAACCTCTGCTGACTGGCTGTTCACTTTGGTGACAACGGCTGAAATCAAGTCACCGTAGCCAGGCTGTTTATCCAGGTGCTCGGTGATTGCAGTGATATCCCATGCTGGCTGGCCGGGTTGCCACAGTGTCGCCACGGCACCACGGTAGCCATGGCGCTGATCATAATTTAGCAGGTTGCTGATGGCGGCACGTTCTGCAGATTTTTGTAATGATGCATTCACGGTGGTGTAGATACGCATGCCGGAAACATAAGCCTCCTCACCGTAGCGTTCAAGCATCCAGGCGCGAGCGCGTTCAGCAAAGTACGGGGCATTCAGCTCAATTTCTGCACCATGGTAACGAGCAGTAATGGGTTCAGAACGCGCCTGATTAAGTTCGTYTTGAGTAATGTAGCCTTCAGAAAACATCCGGCCCAAGACGACATTGCGGCGTGTTGTTGCACGATCCAGTGAGTAAATTGGGTTCATGGTTGACGGGGCTTTGGGTAAGCCGGAAATCATTGCAATTTCGCTGAGCGTCAGTTGATTGACCTCTTTGCCAAAATACACTTGTGCCGCCGCACCGACACCATAAGAACGATAACCGAGATAAATCTTATTGAGATAGAGTTCCAGAATTTCATCTTTGCTCAGCAGCTGCTCGATGTGAATAGCGATAAAGATCTCTTTGATCTTACGCATGATCTTTTTCTCGTTAGAGAGAAAGAAGTTACGTGCCAGCTGCTGGGTGATTGTACTTGCCCCTTGCTTGGCTGAGCCAGAGGTGGCAACGACGAATGCTGCACGGGCAATACCTATCGGGTCAATCCCCGGATGTTCGTAATAACGGCTGTCTTCGGTAGCTATAAATGCGTTCAGCATTTGAGGTGGAATATCTTTCAGCTCCAATGGGATACGCCGTTTCTCACCGAATTGTGAGATCAGCTGGCCATCAGCACTAAACACCTGCATTGGTGTTTGCAGTTCGACATTTTTTAATGTTGCAACATCTGGGAGCTCTGGTTTTACATAGAGGTAAAAACCAAAGATTGTACCGACTCCAAGAATTATGCAAATCATTGCAAGTATAAGTAATCGCTTTATGAACTTCACTTGAGATTTCCCGTTACGCCATCGTCCAACCGGTCATTATCCATTATCTTTCAATCAATAGTATAAAGATAACAGAAATTAAATTAATGCCATCGGATGGTGTTTATTAGAAATAGTTTGCTTTTCCGTTATCAGGGAGCATAACACGGTATGTTTGGTAACCCATTAAGTGTTGGGATAGATATTGGCAACCACAGCGTTAAAGCGGTTGTGTTAAATCAAAAAAAAGAACAACTGGAATTATCGGCATTTGCTGAAATTATTCTGACCACTGCCATCATTAATGATCAGCATAGCGTGAATACTCCTGCCTTATTGTCAGTGATTCGTAAATTAAAAAAGCGTTTCCCTTTTGGTGCAAAAAAAGTGACGCTGGCATTACCCGATAGTGCCGTGATCAGCAAAGTCATTCAGCTCGATACTAATCTCAGTGACGAAGAGGCAGAGTTTGCCGTTTCGCAGGCGCTTGGCGCTTCGTCACCCTTTCCGGTCGAAGAGCTCTGGATGGATTTTTTTCCTTTGATCTCCGATTCTTTTACCTCTCCGACAATAACGGCGCCGTACCAGGTTTTTGCTTCGCGCAAAGACACCATCGATACCCGCATTACAGCCATTAAAAAAGCAGGTTTAACACCGAAAGTCATGGAGTTACAAACCCATGCTTTACTGTGGCTGGCTGACCACTATACGGCAATGTCAGGAATGGATGAGCATTGGTGCGTCGTCGATGTAGGTAAGCGCCAGACAGGGTTCAGTGTTAAACCCCCTGGAGCGGCGGCTTATCACCGTGAAATAGCGTTTGGTACCAGCCAGATCCCGGATGCAAGGGGCGAGGGCGGTGACAATAGGCAGATGCTTTCATTGCCAAAAGAACCGTCACCACCGTCTGATGTGATGGAAAACTTCACTAAGCAACTGGCCAATCACCTGAAAAGACAATTTCAGTTGTATAACTCCACCCACCCGAGAACAGCGTTGAAAGGCCTTTGGCTGTGTGGTGGGAGCCAGGATGTGGTCTCTGATGAATTACTCAGCCGCTGGCTGGGTATTGAGGCGGTATGGATGAACCCGTTGAGTTGCTTCCCGAACAGTCAAAAACTTGATGTTATGTCTACGGGAAGGTACAGCCAGTATGCTGTTGCGGCGGGATTAGCACTTCGTGGACTTGCCGAATGATCGATAAATTAAACCTGCTGCCGTGGCGTGAAGAAAAACGGAAAAAACATAAGCAACGTTTTGTCGGCATGCTCGTGATAGCTGTGGCTATCGTTGTGGCGAGTCATTGGCTGGCAGCCAGCTATATCGTTCAGCAAAAGTCATTACAGCAGTCACGAAATCAACAGTTACAACAAGAGATCGCTGTTTTGGAGCGGCGACGGGCATTTTTACCCGAGCTGGATAAACAGCGTGATGCGCTAAACAAGCGTTTGCGAGTGATTGCCAATATTCAGCAAGAGCGTAATCGGGTGACTCAACTTTTCAGTATGTTACCGGCATTAATACCACCTGGTGTTTATCTGGAAGATTTAACGTTAAAAGCGGGAAATGTATCGCTCAATGGTGTTGGCGAGTCGAATGGCCGGTTAGCATCGCTGTTGTCGAATGCAGAGAATTCAGCCTGGCTTGAAAATGTGGCGATGCATTCGATTATCGCAACCAAAGGGAAGAATGCAGAGGAACTTACTCGCTTCAAAGCGTCTTTTACTATGGTCAGGACCACGGATGAGGGTCGGGCTGTGCGCAATAGTAACCTGAAACGAAGCACTAGTAAGGAGCGAAACGGTGAGTGACTGGCATGATTTAGATTTAGATGAAATCACGGACTGGCCGATCATTCCTCAGTTGGTTGTCGTGCTATTTCTGGCACTTATTGTTGCCGCTGCTGGTTACTGGTACTGGCTGACTCCGTTGCAAAATGAACTGGTAACCCTTAAGCAGCAAGAGGTGGAATTACGGGCCAGGTTTACTAATCGAGTCACCCAGGTTGCTGCGTTGCCGACAGTAAAAAAGCAGATTGAGGAGTTAGAGCGGCGTTATCACATGGTGATCAATCAACTGCCGGTAGAAAAAGAGCTGGCGAGCTTACTATCGGGCATTAATGACATCGGGATCAGAAATGGGCTGGAGTTTCAGCGTATTCAATGGGCGCCGCGCATTGAACGGCGCTGGTATTACGAGCTGCCGCTGAATATGCAATTAACCGGCAGTTATGAGCAGATCGGTCAGTTTGCGGCATCGATTGCGAAGTTGCCCCGTATTGTCACGCTCAAAGACTTTGATTTAAAAGTGGTCGAACAAAAAGGACAGCAAGAGGCGTTGTCGCTGACAGTATCTGCCAGTACCTATCGCTTTAAAGCCTCCGAGTAATTTTCAGGAATCACTATGAAGAAATTGTGGCTTATTGTATCGCTGACGTTATTGCTATTGGGATGCCAAGCCAATGAAGACCCGATTCAGGCGTTTATTTCACAAGCGCATATCAAGGTGAAATCTAACGTTGAGCCGCTACCCGACCCGTTTGAGTTTGTTGCCGACGAATTTGTGATGACCAGTCGGCGGATCCCCTTTGTTCGTCCTCGCCCTGAGCGGCAGGGTCGCGAAGAGGGCAGTAATAAAGACTGCTGGCAGCCGGACTTAGAACGACCCCGAACGCCACTGGAAAACTATCCGCTCGGCAAACTGACGATGAAAGGCGTGCTTGGCGATGACAGCCTGCTTTGGGCATTAATTTATACCCCGGATGGTCTGTTGGTGAAAATTCGGGAGGGGCATTATCTCGGTTTAAACCATGGCAAGGTCCAGCGTGTTAACGCCAGCAGTATTGAGATTGAAGAAACGTTGTCCGATGGCGCTGGTTGTTGGCTGAAAAGGCCAATGAAGCTGACTCTGACTCAGCCGTAAGATAGGAAGAGACCGAAAAGTGATGAAAATAAATATTCTGGCAGTTATGCAAGCAAAAATTGTACGCCTGTTTGTTCTCTGTTTGTGTATCGCTCCTATGGCATTAACCGTTGCCGCAGCCAGCAAAGTTGATAATCAGGTCGCCAAGATTGATTTTAAGCGCGACAGTGAGGGGCGGGGCGTCTTAAGTGTGCAGTTGGCAAAGGTGCAGTCTTTGGTGGATATACGTAAATCGGGTAGTCAATTGCATGTTGAAATAGTTGATACCACCATTGGTGATGAGATGCTTTATGTGCTGGATGTGACCGATTTTGCCACGGCAGTGAGTTCAATTGAGACCTTCCGGACGGGTAAAGGTGTCAAGTTGGTCCTCAATATGACGAAGACGTTTCATTATGATTACACCTTGAAGGATACCAAGTTTGACATTGTGGTTAGCGCCAAACAAAAAAAGGAAGACGAAGCACAACAGCAGGAGCTCACTTATAAAGGCAAGCCAATATCAATTAACTTCCAAGATGTGCCGGTACGTAACGTGCTGCAGCTTATCGCCGAATATAATGATTTTAACCTGGTCGTCTCTGATACCGTACAAGGTAATGTGACACTGCGCCTGGACGATGTGCCGTGGCCACAAGTGCTGGATATTATTCTGCAGGCCAAAGGGCTGGATAAGCGAGTTCAGGGCTCTGTGGTACTGATCGCGCCAAAGGCGGAGCTGGCACAGAATGAACAGAAAGCCCTGGAGGCAAAGCGCAAAGAAGAAGAGTTGGCGTCACTGCGCTCTGAGCTGATCCAGGTGAATTATGCCAAAGCCATGGATTTAGCCAACTTATTGCAAGGTACTGAAGATGGTATCAGCATGTTGTCACCTCGTGGTTCTTTGCATGTGGATGCACGAACCAACTCACTTATTATTAAGGATATTAATGACAGCGTTGACAGTCTCAAAGAGATTATTGTCGCATTGGATAGACCGGTGAAACAGGTACAGATTGAAGCACGTATTGTGACGGTGGATGAAGGAGATGTTGATGAGATTGGTGTTCGCTGGGGGCTCTCGAACAGAAATGGTGACTTCACGATCGGAGGCTCTGTCGAACATAATCTTGATTCCGTCGGATTATTGGAGGGTGACTCAACCGTAGATGACTTTCTTAATGTTAATCTAGCGGCGGTGAAAACCGGTGCATCGAGTATTGCTTTTCAGGTGGCCAAAATTGGCGATATCTTGCTCGATTTAGAGTTGTCAGCGCTGCAGGCTGAATCTAAAGCTGAAATTATTTCCAGTCCGCGTTTAATTACGACCAACAAGCAAACCGCCTATATCGAACAGGGAACTGAAATTCCTTATTTGGAGGCAGCATCCAGTGGCGCGGTCTCTGTTGCGTTCAAAAAGGCCGTGCTGAGCTTAATGGTCACCCCGCAAATAACACCGGATAATAAGCTGGTTCTTGATCTGGTGGTAACCCAGGATAAGCCCGGTGCAACAATCAGTACCGGCACCGGAGAGGCCGTCGCGATCAATACTCAGCGTATCGGGACCCAGATATTGGTTGAAAATGGTGAGACGGTTGTACTTGGCGGGATCTATGAACAGCAAATTAATAATTCCGTCGAAAAAGTACCGTTATTAGGTGATTTACCGGTTTTAGGGGGCCTTTTCCGCCATAGTTTGGAAGAAATGGGTAAGCGTGAGTTGTTGATTTTTGTCACTCCAACGATCATTTTTCAGTAATCTTTACTTAAGAATGCTTCTAGCTCTTGCCAAGAGGCAGTGAGTCCTGAGATAATTTTCGGTCTTATCACGAATTATATGTGAGGAAGTTGGCGCCTCGGGCTTATTATTCATAGCCTGCGGGCGGTGTCGTTTTCTTAACCGCGCGTAAAATTGCTAAAAATGGCTGAAAAACGAAATATTTTCCTAGTCGGCCCAATGGGTGCCGGCAAAAGTACTATTGGTAGACATCTTGCACAGCAACTGCATATGGAATTCTTTGACTCTGATACCGTCATTGAAGACCGTACGGGTGCTGATATTAGTTGGGTCTTCGATGTTGAAGGCGAAGCTGGTTTCCGCGTTCGCGAAGAAGGTGTCATTGATGATCTGACACAAGAGCAAGGTATTGTGTTAGCGACAGGCGGTGGCTCTGTAGCAAGTAAAGAGAACCGTAATCGCTTATCTGCACGTGGTGTGGTGGTTTATCTGGAAACTACCATTGAAAAACAGTTAGCACGTACACAACGTGATAAAAAGCGCCCACTGCTGCAGACTGATAAACCACGCGAAGTGCTGGAGGCACTTGCGGAGGAGCGCAATCCGATGTATGAAGAGGTAGCTGACTACGTTGTTCGTACTGATGATCAAAGTGCGAAAGTGGTCGCGAACCAAATCATCAAAATGATTGAAGAGCGTTAATAACACAAGAGAAGCTGACCATGGAACGGATCAACGTCAATTTAGGTGACAGAAGCTACCCTATCTCTATCGGCGCCGAGTTATTTAATAACCCGGCGTTGTTTTCGCCTGCCATCAGTGCAGGTCGACGTGTCGTCGTGGTTAGTAACGAGACAGTCGCCCCGCTTTATGCTGAACAGGTGATGACAACCATCCGCTCATTAGAGTGTAAGGTTGCGCTGCTGGAGTTACCCGATGGCGAGCAATACAAAACGTTAGATACGTTTAATCAAATCATGACTTTCTTACTGGAAGGTAATTATGGTCGTGATGTGGTGATTGTAGCGCTAGGTGGAGGGGTGATTGGTGATGTGGTCGGTTTTGCTGCGGCCAGTTATCAGCGAGGGGTAGATTTTATTCAGGTACCGACCACATTATTGTCTCAGGTCGATTCATCGGTTGGTGGTAAAACTGCCGTGAATCATCCGCTGGGCAAAAATATGGTTGGGGCTTTTTATCAACCTAAAGCGGTAGTGATTGATAATTATTGCCTGCAAACCTTACCCTCGCGCGAATTTGCGGCAGGTATGGCTGAAGTCATTAAATACGGCATTATTGCCGATTATGACTTTTTTGTCTGGTTAGAGCAGAACATTGAAAAACTACAGGCATTGGATAACGATGCACTGTGTTATGCCATTGGTCGTTGTTGTCAGATCAAGGCCGATGTCGTTGCCGCCGATGAAAAAGAGTCTGGCGTTCGCGCTTTACTCAATTTAGGTCATACGTTCGGTCACGCGATTGAAGCGGAAATGGGCTATGGTCAGTGGCTGCATGGTGAGGCCGTGTCGGCCGGTACCGTGTTAGCCGCACAAACTGCTTGCGAGCAGGGGTTGCTGAACCAAGATGATGTGACCCGTATTATCCGCCTGCATGAACGTGCACAGCTGCCTGTTCATGCGCCGGACTCGATGAGCTTTGACAGTTTTATCAAGCATATGATGCGGGATAAAAAAGTGCTGTCAGGGCAATTGAGGCTGGTATTGCCAACATCAATTGGTACAGCTGAGGTGGTATCTGACGTACCACACGACGTTCTGCGTCGTGTAATTGATGCTTAAGTTGTAACGGTAATGACAAGCGACAGTAATGCAAGAACATTGGATCTGGATAGCCAGATCCAATTGCTTTCCCGAATTCAATTCTTAACCCGTTTTAGTTCTAATCTTATTCAAGTCACAGGTGGTGACGGTGCCGGAAAAACCTGGTTGGCACAGCGCTATCTGGAGCATTGGGCCCCCGACTCTAATCAGGCACTGTTGACGTGTTATCCGACCCAGACAGATAGCCAGCACCGTTCAATTTTACTTAAACAGCTAGTGGCCAAGCCATTGTTCAACGATCAGGATCCCCTGGTGCAAAGCCTTGAACGCATGCTGGAAGGCAATCGGTGCAATGTATTGCTGGTGATTGATGACGCTCAGTTATTGAGCCCTACCATGATCGCCGAGTTATGGGCCTTAGTGCTGAAAGCGCAAAATGAACCGCTGTGGCAGATCAATATATTGCTGTTGAGCCAGCCCGGGCGGCTCAATAAGTATTTAGACCAGGTCTCTCATGGTCAGGGGCAAGTGCCGCTTGAATTAGAAATTTCTGATTTAACTGAACAAGAAACACAAAGCTTTGTCGAAGTTATGCTCTCTGGCGATCAGCTGGATGCAAATGGAAGACGTGCACTCAAAGAAAAGGCCGCAACAACGGCTGCTCGCCCGGGTGCTTTAATGCAATTAGATCATACAGAGAGTAAAGATATGACCAACTCGTCATCGCGTATTCTTTCACCTGCCGCATTATTTGTTGTACTGCTTGCGGTCGTCGGCGCGGTGCTCGTTTTTTGGCTGTTCCCAGCCGATGACGGTACGACAACAGCAGTTCAAACGGACAATGTGCCAGCGGTAGAAGAACCATCAGCGAGCGTCAAAACCGGCCGTTTTGATGAAACCGAGCAGGTTGAAGCCGATCAACGCGATCCGGCGACCGTTAAGTCTGTAACACCACAAGATGAGATCAACGATGATTCTCATGTCTTGCCTCCTGAACTGTCCCTTGAAGGGCTAACAGTCGGACGAAATGATGATAACAAACGTGTGGTGGTACCATCACAGGTTGTTGATGCCATGATATCGGAACAAGCGCTCGGCGGTAGCGGAGAGCAAGCCATTGCTCAACAAGAACTACCGAATGAAACCGCAATGACTACGTTAACTGACACTCTGGTGAAAACGGCAGAGCCAGCAGTGGTTTCAACAACCGAACCTGAAGCTACGTCTGTAGAAGCTAAGCAGGTAAGTGTGCTTGGCAGCGAACTAAAAGCGATCGACAGTCGCCACTATACGCTGCAGTTGGCGGCATTGAAGTCGTTATCGGCGGCAAAAAAGTTTGTCACGGAACATGAAATCAGCGAAATAGCCAAAATGTATGAAACTCGCCGTAATGGTGAGCCGTGGTTTATTGTGATCATCGGAGATTACCAGGATATCGTGACCGCACGCAGGGCTGAAACCCAATTGCCCGGAGGCGTTCAGGCCGTGCAGCCTTGGGTTAAATCTTATGCGCAAATTCATCGCGAAATTGATCGGGTAAAATAATCTTAATATCCTTGCGGTTTGGTGGTAGATATTTCCGGTAATTGGTATCAGACAACGTGATAAATGAGGTACAATCCGCCACCTTTCGAGGGGTCTTGGTATTGGTGGTAGGTTTAGCTGAATGAAAAAGCATCGTGCATTTCTGAAATGGGCTGGGGGTAAGTATTCTCTGGTCGAGGAAATCCAACGCCACCTGCCCCCCGCGCGTAAGTTAGTTGAGCCTTTTGTCGGGGCCGGATCGGTGTTTCTGAATACTGACTTTGAACAGTATCTACTGGCTGATATTAATCCGGATCTGATCAATCTCTACAATCTCCTCAAAGAGGATCCTGAAAAGTACGTTGAAGATGTACGAAAACTTTTTACCCCTGAATATAATCAGAAAGAAGCGTATTTAAAGATCCGTGAAGAATTCAATAAAACACAAGACCCCTATCAGCGCTCGCTGTATTTTCTCTATATGAATCGCCATGGCTTTAATGGTTTATGCCGTTATAACAAAAAAGGCGGCTTCAATGTGCCGTTTGGTTCCTACAAAAAGCCTTATTTCCCTGAAGATGAGATGTACTATTTCGCCGAGAAAGCGAAACGCGCCACTTTTGTTTGTGAAGGTTACCATCAGACATTTTCGCGAGCGCGCAAAGGTTGTGTGATTTACTGCGATCCACCTTATGCGCCACTGTCGACGACCGCTAATTTTACGTCGTATGCGGGTAATGGCTTCAGTCTGGATGATCAGGCAGCACTGGCTGATACGGCAGAAAAAGCGGCAACAGAGCGCGATATTCCGGTATTGATTTCAAATCATGATACCACCCTGACCCGACGTTTATATCATGGTGCCGAATTGTCGGTTGTGAAGGTAAAGCGAACGATCAGTCGCAATGGTGCGGGGCGTAATAAGGTTGATGAGCTACTGGCACTCTTCAAAGCGTCAGACAGTCAGCACAACGATTAATGGATTGCGGTGACCGATAGGGTAACCGTGATTAACAACGCGACAAAAACCACAATGGCGATGATACCGCCAATAATAAACGGCCAGGGGCTTTGCTGATTAAAGTCCTGCTGGCGGTTGCTATCTGACTGCACGCCAAATAAGGCCGCAGCCACGCTAAGTGCCACATTTCTTATTTTTCCTTTCTGTGGCCGTGAATTTTCATCCTGTTCCGGCATTCTTCTCTCCCTTGCCCATATTTCGTTCTTGTCTTTTTAGCTTATACCTAAACCATCCCTTAATGCTGACTCACAAGTCGTTTGGGTATATCCATTAAGACATTGTTAACCGGATCGGGTAGAATTGCGGCGATTTTAACCGTGACCATTGGTATCGTATAGAGGCTGAACATGAAGGATTTTTTGATTGCACCATCTATCTTGTCTGCAGATTTAGCACGTCTTGGTGAAGATGTTGAGAAAGTATTGGCTGCAGGCGCTGATGTGGTGCACTTTGATGTGATGGATAATCACTATGTACCAAACCTGACTTTTGGTGCGCCAATCTGTAAAGCATTGCGTGATTATGGCATTACAGCCCCGATCGATGTGCACCTGATGGTAAAACCGGTTGACCGAATTATTCCGGATTTTGCTAAGGCTGGCGCAACGATGATCACCTTCCATGCTGAGGCCACTGAACATCTGGATCGTACCCTGCAGCTAATTAAAGAACACGGCTGTCAGGCAGGGGTGGTATTAAACCCTGCAACGCCACTTCATTCTCTTGATTACATCATGGATAAAGTTGACATGATCCTGCTGATGTCAGTGAATCCTGGTTTTGGTGGTCAGTCTTTTATTCCGAACACGCTGGATAAATTACGTGAAGTACGTAAGCGCATTGATGAATCAGGCCGTAATATTCGTCTGGAAATTGATGGCGGTGTGAAAGTGGATAATATTCGCGAAATAGCAGAAGCGGGCGCAGATATGTTTGTCGCTGGCTCTGCCATTTTCAATCAGCCGGATTATAAAGCTGCGATCGATGCAATGCGTGAAGAGCTGGCTAAGGTTGAGTGATAATGAAACCGTTTGAAGGCATAAAATTTATTGCTTTTGATCTGGACGGAACGCTGCTCGACAGCGTTCCCGATCTGGCGGATGCGGCAGATCAAGCCATGCAAGCGTTAGGCCGTCCCGGAGTCTCGGTTGAGCAGGTTACCCTCTGGATCGGTAACGGTGCCGATATTCTGATTGGCCGGGCGTTAAGTCAGAGCCTTGAGGTTGCCCCTGATCTTGATCCAGCCTTGCATCAAGAAGCCCGGACTTTATTTGACCGCTTCTATGACGAGGGCGGTCACCAGAAAAGTACCCTGTACCACGGTGTGAAAGAGACATTGTCGGCTTTCCACCAAGCTAAGATCCCCATGGCGATTGTCACTAACAAGCCTGCTCAGTTTGTTCCTCACCTGTTGGAACAACACGGTATCAGTGATTATTTTGCTGATGTTATCGGTGGCGATACCTTCTCGCTGAAAAAGCCGGATCCTTATGCGTTGCACTGGTTGATGGAAAAACATCAGCTGGCAGCCTCCGAGATGCTGATGGTCGGCGACTCCCGCAATGATATTTTGGCGGCTAAAGCAGCAACATGTTATGTTGTAGGTCTCACATATGGTTACAATTATGGCCAGCCAATTAGTGCCAGTGATCCAGATATTGTGTTAGATCACTTTAGTCAGTTGACCGAAGTGGTTAGAATCTAGATTCTAGAAACGAGCCTTTTTTTTGATATATCTGTCAGCGGCGATAGGGCCGCGGCTTAGTCAGGTTAGATAGGAAAATCCCATCATGAGTAAACCCATTGTTTTAAGTGGCGTGCAGCCTTCCGGCGAATTGAGTATTGGTAACTACATGGGTGCGCTGCGTCAGTGGGAACAGATGCAGGATGACTACGATTGCCAATACTGTGTGGTTGACCTTCATGCCATCACAGTACGTCAGGATCCGGCCGCGCTTTATGAAGCAACACTGGATGCATTGGCGCTTTGCCTTGCAGTAGGCGTTACCCCGGAAAAGAGCACACTGTTCGTACAGTCCCATGTGCCTGAGCATGCTCAGCTTGGCTGGATTCTAAGCTGTTATACCCAGATGGGTGAGCTTAGTCGTATGACTCAGTTTAAAGATAAATCGCAGCGTAATGCCGATAATATCAATTGCGGGCTGTTTAGCTATCCGGTACTAATGGCGGGAGATATTCTGCTTTACGGCGCAAACCAGGTGCCTGTGGGCCACGATCAGAAGCAGCACCTAGAGCTTGCTCGTGACATTGCGAACCGTTTTAACAACCTGTACGGCGACACGTTTGTGGTTCCGGAACCGTATATTCCACCGGTTGGTGCGCGTGTAATGAGCCTGCAAGATCCGCTGAAGAAAATGTCCAAGTCAGACGATAACCGCAATAATGTTATCGGCCTGCTTGAAGATCCGAAAGCGATCACCAAGAAAATCAAACGTGCGGTTACCGATTCTGAAGATCCCGCGCGTATCGTTTTTGATATCGCTAACAAGCCGGGTGTGTCTAACCTGATGGGTATTATGTCGGGTGTGACGGGTAAGAGCCTGGATCAGATCGAGGCAGAATACACAGACAAGATGTACGGCCATCTGAAGAAAGATACGGCAGAAGCCGTTGTGGCGATGGTTGAGCCTCTGCAGGTGCGATACAAAGAGTACCGGGAGGATCGTGCATTCTTAGATCAGGTGATGAGTGCTGGTGCTGAGAAAGCGTCAGCGCGCGCATCTGTTGTCCTGAAAAAAGTGTACGAGGCGGTAGGTTTCGTTCCCCGTCCGTAATATCAGAAACCCTCTTTAATCCCCCAAAGCCGGCATTTTGTCGGCTTTTTTGTGCTGTTAATTCAGGCAATACCGAACGCTGCACTCATTATTTACCCATCCTGTTGAAAAAAAGCCTGTTTTATGAGCGCCACATCAATTATTAGAGTATTAGCTCTGTTTCATGTCACATTTGTCTCGTGAATGACTGGATGGCTTTACATAAATGTACAGAATCAGACTCAAATCAAATAATAATGTATAGCAGTGAAGCTAAGAGGTTTGAGAATGAGACATTTATCACGTACAGCAGTGGCGCTGGCGGTCGTTCAGCAATTTCTATGAGTGCCCAGGCAGAGATTTTAATTACAGAATACGTTGAAGGTTCTAGTTATAACAAAGCGATTGAAATAACAAATACGGGTTCAGATGAAGTTAATTTACAAGAAGCTGGCTATGTTATTGGTTTAGCCACTAATGGGAAATCTGAACCTGATAAAGTATTAGAACTTTACGGGATACTTAAAAAAAATGAGAGTATCGTTCTTGTTAATTCAAGATCATCAGATGAGCTGAAAGCAAAAGGAATTGTCAGTGATGTAACAAACTTCAATGGTGATGATGCTCTTATCATTAAAAAGGGTGCTGACATTGTTGATAGCTTCGGTCAACTCGGAACTGATCCTGGAACATTATGGGGCGAGGGGAATACGGCCACACAGAATAAAACACTCCGTCGTACAAATTTAACTCCACGAGATGATGCATCGGGACCATTCGACCCTTCTGTATACTTTGCTGGTCATGACGAAGATACATTCGACGGATTAGTATGCACGAATGAAGCATTTTGTTCTGGCGAAGAACCGACACCGACACCACCGGCACCAGAAGATGTAATTGATGCAACTATCATGGAACTTCAGGGTGATGGCTGGAGCAGTAAAGCTGATGGTATTGATTTTACAAAATATGAATATGAATCCACTAGTTTTTATAAAGTCACTGGTGTCGTCACTGCGATTCAGACTAAAGCATTAGGAAAGGATGTACCTGTTGGTTTCTTTATTCAGCATGAAGCCGGTGATGAGGATCCGAAGACTTCTGACGGTATCTTTGTTCAGAGTTCCGTTGAAGGGTTAGTTGTAGGGCAAGTTGTCGATGTCGTTGCGAAAGTCGAAGAAGATCATGGCTGGACAAAGCTCATTTCGCCAATAGTGACTCAAACTGGTACCACGTCTAGCATTGCTGCAACAGTTATTAGTTCCCTTGAAACAGATGAAAATTTCGACTTCACTCTAGAGCGTCATGAAGGCATGTTGGTCGAACTGGATACGGATTCAGATCTTCGTGTCACCCGAAGCTTCAGCTATGACTACGATAGTCGTCGCAATAACATGGTGTTGTCCCATAAGACCCCGAATGTTAAGCCAACCCAGCTTTATGCGGCTGAATCAGCCAAAGCTGTTGCAGAACAAGGAAAAAACAAATCGAACCGCATCGTTGTTGAATCAGAGGAAAAAGCCTCGGCTGGTGAGGTTCCTTACTTCGCCGACTTTAACCCTGAAGACGGTTATATCCGGATCGGTGATCGGGTTGAAAACCTTGAGGGTGTTATCAGCTACTCCTATGGTGAATATCGTCTGGTAGCGACCAACCAGCTAACAAAAGCAGACTTTGTCCGTGATGATGCTGTTGCTCACGAGCGAATCGATGCACCGGCATTAGAGGATGTGTCCGGGATCAAAGTTGCCAGCTTTAATGTACTTAACTTCTTTACCAGTTTCAGTGAGATCGGCGGTCCGCTTAATGCGAGCTGTGCAGATCAGGCTGATGCAGATAAGTATAAAGGGTGTAACCGTGGTTCCAGAGATGCCGAGGAATTCCCGCTTCAACGCGCCAAAATTGTCAATGCGATGAAAGCGATGGATGCCGATATCATCGGGATCATGGAGATGGAAAACAATGGCTTTGGTGACGGCAGTGCCATCAAAAACCTGGTTGATGCTCTGAACGCGGAGTTCTCTGATCCTGCTGATTTCTATACGTATGTTGAAATTTCTAATGCCGATGGCCAGAAATACGTGAAAGAAGGTGCCGATTTTGAAGGTCAGAAGTATTTCGGTACTGATGCGATTATGGTTGGCATGTTCTATCGTCCTGCCAGCGTATCATTAGCCGGCGATGCTCAGGTTATCGTCACCCCAGAGCAGCACGGCAAAGCATCTGATGACAGTGACTTCAATAAGTATCAGCGTCATAGTCTGCTTCAGGGCTTTAATGTTCCGGGGCAGGAAGAGCCGTTGCATGTGGTTGTTAACCACTTTAAGTCAAAAGGTTCGGGCTGTATTGAAGACGTAGGTGCAACGGACGACCTGCAGGGTAACTGTACTGAATTCAGGGTTTCAGCTGCAGAAGTGGTTGGCCAGGCTGTCAGCCAGCTAAAAGGCGATGTACTGGTTATCGGTGATCTGAACTCCTACGGCATGGAAGATCCGGTTCTTGCTTTGACCACGATCCCGGCTGAGCGTACGAATAAGGTGAAGACTGCGGCTGCTACTACCTTGGATGGTAAAGAGCATGATGCTGAAAGCCGGGTACTGACAGAAGGTGCAGGCCTGGTTAACCTGAGTGAACTTGATGCTTTCTCATATACCTATGAAGGTGAGCTGGGCAGCCTTGACCATGTGCTTGGCAATGCATCTGTAGCAGGTAAACGCCTTGGTATTACTGACTGGCACATCAACTCGCTGGAAAGCAATATGTTTGAATACGGTAGCGGTTTTACCGGTGATTTAACGAAATCAGAAAATCCATTCTCTGCTTCCGATCATGATCCGGTGATTGTGACCCTTAACTATAAAGGGGTTGCCGAAGGCGTTAAGGTCAAACCTGCTCGTGACGGTGAATCTGCAACCTTACCTGTAGCCGTATCAAGCGACGATGCAGGTAAGTATATTGTGGTTACATTGGATGTAGCACCTGCTGCCAAGCTGATGTCATTCGGTGCAGAAGCTTCTGAGCAAGCTGAGACGACGAAGGTTACCCACCAGGTGACTCAGGCTGAAGCTAACAGCGGCAGTGCAGATATTGCTTTACCAGCAGAATTGGCATCCGGTAATTATCAGGCCAAGCTGGCGCTGTATGAGGGGTATCCTAATGCCGCGTATGAGCAGACGCCGGTTGATTTAGGCACTGCTACGATTATTGTTGAAAAAGCGGCGTCTTCATCAACATCAACACCAGAACCAACGCCAACACCAGAACCAAAACCAACGACAGCACCTGCTGAAGGTGGTTCTTCAGGCGGTTCCTTTGGCTTCGGTGCGCTGCTGGCACTGGCAGGTCTGGGCTGGACACGTCGCCGTCGCACGTAATCCGCTTTAGTTTATCTGTTAACCATTAAGGCCAGCATATGCTGGCCTTTTTTTAGCTTTGTTGTCTGGTAAATGACAGCACTGTCGATGTTTCTGCTTGCCTTTCTTATTTCCTATAGCAAAATAGACCGCCAAATCACCCGGGAGCTGAAGTATCAATGCTGCTAATTATCGACAACTACGACTCTTTTACCTATAACCTGTACCAATACTTTTGCGAGTTAGGTGCGAAGGTGGAAGTGGTGCGTAATGATGAAATCGATATTGCCGGTATTGCTGCGCTCAATCTGACTCACCTGGTGATCTCCCCCGGGCCTTGTACCCCTGATGATGCGGGTATTTCGCTGCAGGCGATTGAACATTTTGCGGGCCGGCTACCTATTCTCGGGGTCTGTTTAGGCCATCAGGCTATTGCTCAGGTCTTCGGAGCCGAAGTGGTACGTGCCCGTCAGGTTATGCATGGTAAGACATCACCGGTGATCCATACCGACCGCAGTCTCTTCCACACGCTCAATAACCCGTTGACGGTCACTCGCTATCACTCTCTGGTAGTGAAAGCCGATACCCTGCCGGATTGTTTCGATGTGACGGCCTGGACGGAAAAAGACGGCCAGTTTGATGAGATCATGGGAATTGCCCATAAAGTATTGCCGATTGAAGGGGTGCAATTTCATCCGGAAAGCATTCTGACCGAGCAGGGTCATCAGTTATTAGCGAACTTTCTTCAGCGTAAAATGACTTGATTTAGGCAGAAAACTGCTACTTTTCTGCTTTTTAGTTGCCTCACAATCGCGATCTCCATCACTGTTCTTAACATTTCATTATCTTTCTTTACTGAATACTGCGAGCAATCTTATTCACTAGCCTATTTTACAGCACGCATTGTTTCCTAGATGGAAAAACAGCTTTATCCAATTGCCACTTAATAACTTTTCCTTTATCCCGCATAAATATGTACATAAACTGGGTGTGAACAATTTCTTTGTCAGACAAAAAAAATATTCTGCTATTGGAATTGGTTAATAAAATGTAAATACTATGCTTAAGACGGCGTGCACAGAAGGATAATGTGATGGCAACGGATCAAAAAGTAGAACGTAAGTTATTTGATGAAGTAATGGTACCTTGTTATTCCCCGATGCAGATTATTCCGGTGAGGGGACAAGGGGCACGTATTTGGGATCAGGATGATCGCGAATACATTGACTTTGCCGGCGGTATTGCGGTGAGCTGCCTGGGGCATTGTCATCCTGCAATGGTGAATGCACTAAAATCGCAAGCCGATAAGTTATGGCACCTCAGCAATGTGATGACTAACGAACCTGCTTTACGTCTGGCGAAAAAGCTCACTGAGCACAGCTTTGCTGAAAAGGTGTTCTTTGCGAACTCTGGTGCTGAAGCGAATGAGGCGGCACTAAAACTGGCTCGTCGTTACGCCGCGGATAAATTTGGCCCTGAGAAATCAGAAATTATTGCCTTCGAGAAGGGATTCCACGGCCGTACATTCTTTACGGTAACCGTGGGTGGTCAGGCGGCCTACTCTGATGGCTTCGGTCCTAAACCACAGGCTGTCTCCCATATCCCTTATAACGACTTAGCGGCCTTAGCCGAGTTGATGTCTGATCACACCTGTGCGGTGATGATGGAGCCGTTGCAAGGAGAAGGGGGAATTATCTCCCCGACATCTGAATTTATTCAGGGTGTCCGTGAGCTGTGTGATAAACACAATGCACTGCTGATTTTTGACGAAGTTCAAACCGGTAACGGTCGGACGGGTGATTTTTATGCTTACCAGGGGCTGGGTGTCACACCTGATATTCTGAGTACTGCGAAATCACTGGGTGGTGGCTTTCCTATTGGCGCAATGCTGACTACCTCAGAGCTCGCGACACACATGAAAGTAGGCACGCATGGTTCAACCTATGGCGGTAACCCATTGGCGTGTGCCGTTGCAGAAGCCGTGATTGATGAAGTGACCAAGCCGGAAGTACTGGCTGGCGTTAAAGAGCGCGAGCAATGGTTCCGTGATGCATTGGCGAAAATTAATGCCAAGTACCCAACCTTTGAGGAGGTGCGAGGTAAAGGTCTGCTATTAGGTGCCGCTCTGAATGAAAAATGGCAGGGCCGGGCTCGCGATATTCTGCTCGCCGCAGGTGAAGAAGGCCTGATGGTGCTGGTCGCGGGTACCAATGTGGTGCGCTTTACGCCATCACTGGTGATTGATAAAGCCGACGTAGATGAAGGAATGGCACGTTTAGAGCGTGCAATTGCTAAACTTCATACACAGTAACATCGTAAACATGTTTTGCTCAGGCAGTGATGGGCAGGAAAGCCTGTCACTGCCCTTTCCCATGATTTAAGAGGGGGCAGTACATTCCGTCGTAACAACTATTCAGGTGGTTACAACAAGTCATGTAGTTACAAAAATTGATGTAGTTACAATAAATATGGTTAGCGACGCCTGTCGCTACCTGCATCTGGAGGGAATTTGATGCTGGTTATTCGTCCTATTACCGAAGCTGATTATCCGGCGCTTATGCGCTGTGCAGAAGAATCAGGTCATGGTTTTACTTCACTGCCTGTTAACGAGGAAATTCTGCGTAACAGGATCTCCCACTCAGTAGAGAGCTTTACCAAAGAGGTCACCGAGCCGGGAACGGAAGGCTACCTGATGGTTGCTGAAGATACGGAAACGGGTGAAATTGCAGGGACCACGGCAATAGAGGCCGCAATTGGCTTAGATACCCCTTTCTATACCTACCACCTCAGCACTGTGGTACATGCTTCACGCCGCCTTGGTGTGCACAATGTGGTGAAAGTACTGACTTTTGGCAATAACTACACGGGTAACAGTGAGTTATGTACGTTGTTCTTACGGCCGGAATGGCGCCATGGTTTGAATGGCCGCCTGTTATCAAAGTGCCGGTTTTTAATGTTGGCTGAGCACAAACACCGTTTTTCTGAAACCGTGCTGGCGGAAATGCGCGGGGTGTCCGATGAAGAGGGCCACTCGCCTTTCTGGGAATGGCTGAGAGAGCATTTTTTCTCCATCGATTTTGTCCATGCTGATTACCTGACTGGTATTGGGGCAAAAGGCTTTATCGCCGACTTGATGCCTAAGTTGCCAATTTACGTCAATCTGCTGAGCCCGGAAGCACAAGCGGTGATTGGTCAGGTACATGAGAAAACCCGCCCGGCACTGCGTTTGCTGGAAAACGAGGGTTTCTGCTGTCGTGGTTATGTCGATATTTTTGATGCTGGCCCGACGGTTGAGTGTGATGTGCGCAACATTGAATCGGTACGCCATTCGAAGCGTTGCACTGTCGAAATCGACGAACACAACGGTTCGCATGACTATTTGGTGAGTAATACTTCCTTTGCGAACTTCCGGGCAGCTGTCGGCAAGGTCGCGGTCGATGGTGAACGTAATGTAGCGCTGATCACGCCGGAAATGGCGGCAGCATTACAGGTTAAGAATGGCGATTCGGTACGGTTGATCGCCCAGTAAACAACGGGCAGAGAAAGGAGAACATCATGACTCAATGGATTGCTGGAAACTGGTTGGCGGGGCAGGGTGAACAGATGCAGTCACTGAACCCTTTTAGTGGCGAAGTGATTTGGCAAGGGCTGGCTGCTACCCAGGAACAAGTTGAACAGGCCGTGACCAGTGCCCGTGAAGCCCTGGTGGACTGGCGCAAAACAGATCTAGCCGAGCGCCAGGCTATTGTGGAAAAATTTGCTGAACTGGTGAAAGAACACAGTGAGCATATTGCCCGTACTATTGCTGAAGAGACCGGTAAGCCGTTGTGGGAAACCCGAACGGAAGCCGGTGCAATGGTCGGTAAAATAGCTATTTCACTGCGCGCTTACCATGAGCGAACCGGTGAAAGGCAAAAAGATATCGCAGGTACTGCGGCAGTCTTGCGCCACCGCCCGCTGGGCGTCATGGCGGTATTTGGCCCATATAACTTCCCCGGCCATTTACCCAACGGTCATATTGTGCCGGCCCTGCTATCTGGCAATACCGTGGTCTTTAAGCCTTCAGATCTGACACCAAAAGTGGCAGAAGAAACCATGAAGCTGTGGCAACAAGCTGGCTTACCTGAAGGTGTGTTGAATATGGTTCAGGGTGCGCGTCCGACAGGTGAAGCACTTGCGAGCTCGAAAGGGATTGATGGTTTGCTGTTTACCGGTAGTGCCAATACCGGCCACATCCTGCACCGTCAGTTTGCCGGACAGCCAGGCAAGATGCTGGCGCTGGAGATGGGTGGCAATAACCCGATGGTGATCTCGAAAGCCTATGGCGAGCTTGATGCGACGGTCTACACTATTATTCAGTCAGCCTTTATCAGTGCAGGCCAGCGCTGTACGTGTGCTCGCCGCCTGTATTTACCGCAGGGGCCGGAAGGTGACGCGATTCTGAACCGTCTGGTTAAAGCGACAGGTCAGCTAAAAATTGATGGGCCATTTGCTGAACCGCAACCGTTTATGGGGCCGCAAATTTCTGAACGCGCGGCTGACGGCATCATTGCCGCGCAAGCAAATCTGGTGAGTTTAGGCGCAGAGCTATTACTTGAAGCGAAACGTGGCCAGGGGGCGGTAGTCACGCCTGCTATTATTGAAGTGAGCCAAGTTGCTGAGCTGCCAGATGAAGAATACTTTGGCCCATTGCTTCAGGTTGTCCGTTATCAGGATCTGCCTCAGGCCGTCGCGATGGCGAATGATACTCGCTATGGTTTGTCAGCTGGCCTGATTTCTACCGATGATGCGGAATGGCAATATTTTATTGATCATATCCGTGCCGGTATTGTGAACCGCAACCGTCAGTTGACTGGAGCCAGCGGTGATGCCCCGTTTGGCGGGCCTGGAGCATCAGGCAACTTACGCCCAAGCGCTTATTATGCCGCAGACTATTGTGCTTACCCTATGGCATCGATGGAAGGTGAACAAACTGAGCTGCCAGCCCAGCTGTCACCTGGGGTGCAGTTGTAAGCACCGGTATACGTCGACTACGGCAATCATTATCAGCAAGGGGAAATATTCATCATGGAAAGAGTGGAGCAATTATTTAATGCCCTGTGGCAAGACTATATACAACGTCTTTGTCCGTCTGCGGCTCAGGTTCATGCACTGTTAACCGAAGATGAACCCTTGCTCAATGATCACATCGCACTGCGTACCTTCAATTTACCGAAAGTGGGGCTGGATAAGCTGGCAGCCCCATTTATTGCAATTGGCTATAAGCCATGTGGTAGGTATCATTTTGAAGCAAAAAAGCTGTATGCAGAGCATTTTGAGCATCCGAACCCGTTAGCACCGAAAGTATTTATCAGTGAACTGATGGTGGGGCAGTGTTCTTCGCTGTTACAGGAAACGGTACGCGAACTGGTTGATCAGGTGCCGGAGCAGGCAATTCATGAACCTGAGTTTGTTTGCTGTGGACGTTTGTGGGATATCGATTCGGCGACGTATGAGATGTTATCGGCAGAAAGCGAGTATGCCGGCTGGGTTGCTGCGCATGGCTTTGGGGCCAATCATTTTACCGTCAGTATTAATCAGCTGGAGCAGTTCACTGAGATCCATGAAGTGAACCATCTGCTGCGTCACAATGGTTTTGCGATTAATGAGTCTGGCGGTGAGGTGAAAGGGAGTCCAGAGGTGATGCTGGAGCAGTCTGCCACTATGGCTGACAAGGTGGCGGTGGGCTTTCTTGATGGTGAGAAAATAATCCCTGGCGGCTTCTACGAGTTTGCTAAGCGCTATCCTCAGACGGATGGTGAACTGTACCGTGGGTTTGTTGAAGCGTCGGCGGATAAGATCTTCGAAAGTACGAGTTAGTAAGAGTAGGAAACAGTGATAAAACAGCGGCCTTGGCCGCTGTTTTCGTTTCAATTATTGGTTTGCTTGGTGGCAATCTAAAGTAGGGCTCCATAGCTCATTACCATGCACGGTGCGTTGACGCTGGCTGAACAGGGTTTGTTGCTCAAGGTAATGACGAGGATCGCTAAAACCAGTCATTTCAATGGTCGCGGGTAAGGCTGCAATGACAGCCGTAGCGGGAACCAGGGTATGTGGAGAAAAGCGTTCGATATCCATATCAAGACCTCTCATAAATATTAGATATGCATAATGTAGCATTGGTATTGCTGTTGGCAAGTGAATAAACAGTGACGGTTACGGCAGAATATACGTTTTGAGATCTTTTTATGCTTTTTGGTGATAGTGATATGTTTCGCAGTTACAAAAAAAGCCGCATTAAGCGGCTTTTTATTAATCGAAGTCGTTGGTCGGTTAGCGAGTACCGTAAACCACGATAGTTTTGCCGTGGGCAGAAATCAGATTCTGCTCTTCCAGCATCTTAAGGATACGACCTACCGTCTCACGCGAACAGCCCACAATCTGACCGATTTCCTGACGGGTGATCTTAATTTGCATACCGTCTGGGTGAGTCATTGCATCAGGTTGTTTTGCAAGGTTTAGCAATGTCTGTGCAATACGGCCTGTTACATCAAGGAATGCAAGATCGCCTACTTTCTGGCTAGTGATTTGCAAACGGTTGGCCATCTGTGCAGAAAGACGCATCAGAATATCAGGGTTGACCTGAATAAGCTGACGGAATTTTTTGAAAGAAATTTCTGCCACTTCACAAGGACTCTTGGCACGTACCCATGCAGTACGTTCCTGCTCTTCTTCAAATAAGCCTAGCTCACCGATGAAGTCACCTTGGTTAAGGTAAGACAGGATCATTTCTTTGCCTTCTTCATCCTTGATCAATACGGCAACAGAACCTTTCACAATGTAGTAGAGAGTTTCTGCTTTCTCTCCCGCATGGATCAAAGTACTCTTTGACGGATATTTGTGAATGTGGCAATGGGAAAGAAACCACTCTAGAGTTGGATCTGTTTGAGGTTTACCTGGAACCATATTACTAACTTCCTCTGCGTTTGTTGCCCAACAACGACATCCATATAATTCAAGGCTGGGCCTAACAATAGAATTGTTCGCTGATTAGGATATTCATTCAGCCGCTAGGCTGCAAGTTCACTTGAATATTTACTTGAGAGTTTATCTTTTTTCCGCGTCTTTTTCTTGATATTGATCTACCTGAAATGGCCATTTGGTACTCATAAGTGTGCACATGATCACACAGTTGTTAGTTAATGCAGAATTACCCTGTTTGAAGTAAGGAGAAAGCAATGCAATCACGAGTGAAATGGGTAGAAGGAATGACCTTTCTGGGACAGTCAGATTCTGGTCACAGTGTCGTCATGGATGGCAATGGGGGCGAAAAAGCACCAAGTCCGATGGAAATGGTATTGATGGCTGCTGGTGGCTGTAGCTCAGTTGATGTTGTCGACGGTTTGCAATCAGCTGGCCAGAACATTGCCGGCTGTGAGGCGCAGATTTCTTCTGTTCGCCGTGAACAGTCACCGCGTATTTTTACCTCGGCTAACCTGCATTTTGTGGTCACAGGCCATGATCTGGATGAGGCTCGGGTTGCCAGTGTTGTTGCAGATTCACTGCAGAAATATTGCTCAGTATGCCTGATGCTGGGCGAAGGGGTCGAAATGACCCATTCGTATGAGATAGTTAAAGCCTAGGTTTCGCGTGACGAGAGCCGGGTATCGAGAAAAGCGGTGCTATGGCCCTGAGGACCTAAGGATAAACAGTTTCGAGTAATTAGGTTCGAGTTTCGAGAAAGAGCCACAGCTTGACCCCCAACTATGGCTCGGAGAGCCTGCTTACAGGACCACAGGACCACAGGACCACAGGACCACCGTAGGTATTAAGACCCTAATATAGTGTCGGGTAACGAGAAGCACGCATCTCGTTACTCGCCACTCACCTCTCGCGTCGGGTTTATCCTATCTTTCCGGTTTCGACTAACTTCTGGATCAGCGGTCGCATGATCAGCTCCATCGCAAAGCTCATTTTTCCGCCCGGTACCACCAGGGTGTTATGGCGAGACATAAACGAGCCCTGGATCATTGATAGCAGATACGGAAAATCGACATTTTTAATTCCGCGGAAGCGGATAACCACAAAGCTTTCATCCAGACTCGGAATGCCTTTGGCACTGAATGGGTTGGATGTATCGACGGTCGGCACCCGTTGGAAGTTGATATGGGTGCGCGAAAATTGCGGCGTAATATAATTGAGGTAATCGTCCATCGAGCGGACGATAGACTCCATGACCGCTTCCCGGGAGTGGCCGCGATCACGCGTGTCGCGGACGATCTTCTGTATCCATTCCAGGTTCACAATCGGCACCATACCAATCAGCAAATCGACGTGTTGTGCGGCATTGATCTCACCATCAACAACACCGCCATGTAACCCTTCGTAAAAGAGCACATCCGTATTTTCAGGTAGTTCCTGCCATGGCGTGAATGAACCCGGCATCTGGTTATAGGGGACCGCTTCGTCAAAAGTATGCAGGTAGCGGCGGAATTGACCACTGCCATCGTCACCATATTGGCGGAAAAAAGTTTCCAGTTGGGCAAAGTCGTTAGCTTGCGGACCAAAATAGCTGACATGGCGGCCTTGCTCTTTGGCTTTACGAATTTCAACATCCATTTCCGGTCGGGTAAAGCGATGGAAGCTATCCCCCTCCAGCCAGGCGGCATTGAAGTTCATCATATTGAACATTTTGCGAAATGCTTCTGAAGTGGTGGAGGTGCCGGCACCAGAAGACCCTGTTACTGCAATAATCGGATGTTTTGCAGACATGACATACCCTGTCGTTAATGTTAACGATGAAAGTTATTAACAGGGTGTTGCGCCAGGGTCAAGGATAAGTTGGTTTTTGATCGGGAGATATCCGTTAATTGAGATCTCTGCGGAGTTTAATATCAACAGATTTATGCAGTTCAGAAAATACGATCACTGCATCACCTGATTCAAGCTGCTTTCGGACATATTGTACCTTGTGTTCCATGTTGAGTTCGGTCTCACCATAGTCAGTACCTTCGCGCAGCACAAAGTGTTCAATCAGATTGTCTAGGGTGTCAGAGTCGATATCTTGCCAGGGAATAATCATAGTTACTGTATCTGTTTTCTAGTGGGGTGCTGATTATATTGTTAATTTCATAGATTGTAGAGCGGTACTATGGCCCTGAGGCCCTATGGATAAACAGTTTCGAGTAACTAGGTTCGAGTTTCGAGAAAGAGCCACAGCTTGACTCCCAACTATGGCTCGGAGAGCCTGCTTGCAGGACCACAGGACCACAGGACCACAGGACCACAGGACCACAGGACCACACTTGTGACTCGAATCTAGTCTCTAGGATCTGGCAACTTCTTAAACCATTCCGGTACCGTCTTTTCCAACCAGAAATCAGGATTGCGCCAGGATCCGGAGACAAATCCGACATGACCGCCATTCGCCGTTAAGTGATAATCAATATTTGCAGGCAATGGTTGCAGGGGAATCACTCGTTGCGTCATGAAAGGGTCGTCTTTCGCATGAATGATCCGCAATGGAATTTTGACCTGATGGAGCTTACTGAGTCCGCTACATTGTTGGTAGTAGTCGGCGGCATCTTTAAAACCATGCAGGGGAGCGGTAACCTGATCGTCAAACTGCCACAATGACTGAATGTGCTGTACTTGCTCTGATGCCACGGGCATTGCATCAGGCAAGGCAGTAATTTTCTTGGCTAAGGTGTTTTTCAGTGAATTAAGCAGGTACTGTTGATAGATCCTGGAAAACCCTTGTTGGATTCGCACTGAGCAAGCTTCTAAATCCAACGGTGGTGAAATCACCTGCGCAGCGGTTAATCCAGACTCATCCCCGGTTTCCGCCAAGTAGTTAACCAGCATGTTACCGCCGAGCGAGACCCCGACAGCATACAAGGGTGCATCGGGAAATTGCTGTTTCAGCCAGTCAATAAAGAATCTGGCATCACTGGTTTCTCCCGAGTGGTAACCGCGGGCCTGACGGTTGATCTCTCCACTGCAACCGCGAAAATGCATCATTACCCCAAGCCAGCCTTGTTCTCTGGCGGCATGGAGCAAGCCATTGGCATAGGGGCTGTTAAAACTGCCTTCTAAGCCGTGGAACAGAATCATTAGCGGTTTATCACGTGGATGCTCAGCGGGAGCTGCTGTCCAGGCCAGATCGAGGAAATCGCCGTCAGGCGTCTCAATGCGCTGAATCACCGGCGTGAACAGAGGCTTGCGGCGGATAAACCGCGGGAGCAGGGTTTGTAAATGGGCGTTGCGCAGCCCGTTCGCTGGCTTAAAAGGCATCATGGTTCCACTCATGTTTGAAGTGATATTTTCAACTTATGCTTGTTACTTTAGTCCGGCACTACACAGGCATTATAGGGGAAAATCATTTATCGGATCTTTCTCTAACAATTCAGCAAGTATTCGCAAGCCTTGTTCCAGTTTATGGTGACTGAACGGGGCGCTGACGGCTAAACGTACTGCCGGAGGTATGGTGCTCCCCGGCGGGGCAAACAATTCGGCGGATTTCACCACGACGCCCAGATCTTCAGCCGCCTTAACAAAGTCGCTCAGTAACCAATAGTCTGGCAGTGTCAGCCAGACATGGAAGCTGTCATTGCGATGTTGAATATTGAAGTTACCCAAATACTGCGATACCAGCTGCTGGCGCTGATAAATATCACCACGGATCTGACTCAGTATTCGGTCAGCATCGCCGTTAGTGATGAGCTCGCAAGCCAGGCCAGTCAATAACGGGCTGATCATCAGGCTATGATTATGCAGGGCAGCATTAAGGCGCTTTTGCAACCTTGTCGGCACCTGGATGTAACCTAACCTAAGCCCCGGAGCCAGACATTTCGACAGACCGCCAATATGGATCACCTGCTCAGGATCCAGGTTCACCATTGGCGTCGGGCGTTGTTCCGGCAGTAAGCCGTTGACATCATCTTCAATAAATAACACCTGATACTGGCGGCAAACTGCCAGCACTTCCTTGCGTCGTTGCTCGCCCATTGTCACCGTGGTCGGGTTCTGCAGGGTGGGGGTGCTGTAGATCATGCGTGGCTGATATTGACGGCAGGCCGCTTCCAGGCTGGCCGGAAGAATCCCTTCCTGATCCATTTCAACAGGTTTGACCGATATTTGCTGCTGACGGGCCAGACTGAGAAAACCGGGATAGGAGACCTGCTCAACCAGTACAGTATCACCGCTGCGACAGAATGCGGACAATACCAATTGCGCAGCATGCTGCCCGCCGGAGGTGAAGTGCATGCGCTGCGGATCGAGAGCCACCCCTTTTTGTTGCAACCAATCACCGACGATTTGGCGGTGTGTCGCTAAGCCTTGGGGATCCTGATACAGCATCATCTGATTCAACTGATCAGGGTGACGGGCAATGTTCTCCATTGCTTGCTTGAGCATGCCAGAACGATCGATTCGAGGGGGAATGTTGTAACCGAAATTGCATTCCTCTTCTTCCTGCTCGGAATAGTTATAGACCCAGCTAGGCTGATCCGCCTGGCAGACATAAGTACCGGCTCCCACTCTGGCTTCAACCTGTCCGCGTCGCTCGGCTTCGGCATAGCCCCGGGTAATGGTGCCGACGGTCACGCCCAATTGGTCGGCGAGTGCTCTGTGGGTAGGCAGTTTGCAGCCCGGCTTGAGTTGTCCTGATTTGATGTGACGGGCTATCGCATCGGCAATCTGCCGGTAGATAGGAGCCGCCTTACTATCAGAATTACTTGGTGTTAATACAATTTTCATAATTGTCATGGTGACAATAAACCTTTTGATCACAGTTAAACCAGCTGGTAGGGTTAATTGTGCGCATAAAATGATCGAATTACAAACTAATAAGTAAATTGTACCGATACAATTTGCTTGGGCATCAATAAGGACAATAACAGTTATGCTGGAATGGCAATTCATTCTGTCTTTAGCGGCGTTTGCTGCAACCATGACAGGTACTCCCGGACCGAATAACCTGATGCTCACCGCATCGGGTGCGAACTTTGGCTACTGGCGCACGTTACCGCATATGATGGGCATTGGGGCGGGCCTGGTTTCGATGATTATATTGGTCGCGGCCGGCTTGGGGGTAATGTTTACCCGTTTTCCGCTGCTGCATGAATTACTCCGCTGGGTGGGTAGTGCTTACCTGCTCTATCTGGCGTGGAAAATAGCCTCTGCGACAGCCGCTATCCGAACCGATCAGAAAGACGCTGAGCCGATGAGCTTTATGGAGGCGGCAATGTTCCAGTATGTGAACCCCAAGGCATGGATGATGTCGGTTACAGGGATCAGTACCTTTACGCTGGCGGGCGAGCAATACTGGCAGTCTGCCGGTCTGATTGCGGTGATTTTTTTCCTGATCTGTTTTCCGAGTGTCTCAATATGGACCAGCTTTGGCACCTTCATTGGTCGCTGGCTCAACAGCGTGAAAACTCGGCGGATTTTTAATTCGGTGATGGGCGTGTTGACGGCGGGTTGTGTGGTGATGATTTGGTAATTCACGGGTCCTAGACTCTAGACTCTAGGTTCTAGGTTCTAGGTTCTAGGTTCTAAGTGGTTGCCGTCAGCTGAGGGATCAACTGGCTCGCGCCTAGCTGTTCACAATATCTTTTTAAGTTATTGGTGGTGCCATGGTGAGGCGTATGTTGCAGTGAACAGAGGTTGAGCTGCGTAATAAGCTCCTGCTGCTGGCTTTTTTCCAGTTTCAGTTCGAACGCCAGTAACTGCTTGTATCCCGCTTCATCAAGTTGTCAGCCTGAGCATAATGGCTCAGGCTGAACTGCCAGAAATCCTGGTGATAAAAGCGTAATGACTCAGAGGTCATTGCTTTAGATAACCAGGCTTTCGGAGACCAAATTGTTGATAACCGGGCTTAAAGATCACCAATAGTAAATTCCTGCTCCATCGCTTCCACTTGCTCTTGTAGATCCATCCACTCCATCTCAACATCTTCTAATGTTGATTTAGCATCACCCTGACGTTTGAGTTGTTCGTGCAGTAGGGCTTTATTGTCTGCTTCATAGATAGTGGAGTCAGATAGCTTCTCTTCCGCGTCGGCAATATCGGCACTGAGCTTTTCCATCTGCTTATCAAGTTGGGTGATTTTTTTGCGCAGTGGTGCGGTTTGCTTACGTAACTCGGCTTCTAATCGTTTTTGCTCTTTACGCGATGAAGCACTGTTTTCTTTGGTGACATCAGGTTTAGCGGCTTGTAATTCTCGTCGCTCATTACGCTGCTGCTCGGTTAACCATTTATGGTAATCCGATAGATCACCATCAAATGGCGTCACTTGGCGATCGTGAACAAGATACAGATCATCCGTTGTTGCGCGTAACAGGTAACGGTCGTGACTTACGATAACCATCGCGCCTTCATAAGATTGCAGCGCAAACGTTAAGGCTTGGCGCATATCTAAATCAAGGTGGTTAGTCGGCTCATCGAGTAACAATAAGTTAGGACGTTGCCATACCAGCAGTGCTAATACTAATCGGGCTTTCTCACCGCCAGAAAATGGCCCAACTTTATCAAGGGCTTTTTCACCGTTGAATCCAAAGCTACCAAGGTAATCGCGAAGCTGCTGCTCGGTTGATTGTGGGGCAAGTCGTGCTAAATGCTGCAACGGCGTATCGTCAAGGCGCAAGGTTTCTAGTTGGTGCTGAGCAAAATAACCGATCTTCACGCCTTGCGAGTAGGTTAAATCGCCAGCTTGTGCTGGAAGCTCACCCGATAACAGCTTGATCAGGGTCGATTTGCCGGCACCGTTACGTCCTAATAAGCCAATACGGCTACCTGGTACCAGGTTCAGGCGGATCTTTTCTAAGATGAGGTTGTTGCTATAACCCGCAGCGACTTGGTCCATCATCAAGATCGGATTCGGTAACGCTTGTGGCTCTCGGAATTCAAACAGGAATGGGTTATCAAGCTGAGCAGGCAACACTTTTTCCATTCGGTCGAGCGCTTTAATTCGGCTTTGTGCTTGGCGCGCTTTGCTCGCTTTGTAACGGAAGCGGTCAATATACGATTGCATGTGAGAAACTTGCTTCTGCTGTTTCTGATACATGGCTTGCTGCAGCACCAGCTTTTCTGCGCGTTGTACTTCAAACGATGAATAGTTACCGGTGTAGCTGTTTAGCGTGTGGTTCTCTACATGAATAATGCGATTAACTACAGGGTCAAGAAAATCACGGTCATGAGAAATCAGCACTAAGGTGCCACGGTAGCTCTGTAGCCATTTTTCTAGCCACAGAACGGCATCGAGATCTAAGTGGTTAGTCGGTTCATCGAGCAGGAGTAGATCGGAGCGGCATAACAGTGCTTGAGCTAGGTTCAAGCGCATACGCCAACCACCTGAAAACTGGGTCAGGTGCCATTGCATTTGTTCTTGGGAAAACCCAAGGCCATCGAGCAACTCAGAAGCGCGAGCATTGATTGTGTAACCACCAATGGTATCTAATTTGGCATGCAGTTCGGCGACTTTAATGCCGTTATTGCCCTCTTCAGCGGCTGCTAACTCACGCTCAAGTCGACGGTATTCACGGTCACCATCAATCACATAGTCAATCGCATTGCGTTCAAGTGCCGGTGTTTCCTGTGCTACCCAAGCTAATTCCCAGTTAGACGGGAATTGGCAATTACCGGCATCTAGACTCAATTCATTTTTTAATAAAGCAAATAAGGTAGATTTGCCACAGCCGTTTTTACCGACTAGCCCGACTTTGTCACCGGGATGAATAGTAGCAGTGGCGTTATCGAGAAGGACTTTACCGCCTCGTAAAAGTTGCATGTCCGAAAAGGTAATCATCGATAGTGTCGGGGGTAGCCCCGCTCCGCAAAATAAAGTGCACGAAATGAGCGGCAGTCTATACCAAACCGCCACTGACTGCTAACGCAGTGATAATTATGCGGCATGATTAAGAAAGAAGCGGTTATGACTTTGGATTCAGATGATCCGCATGAGTAACAATTATGTATGATGTGTATAAATGTTAAGGTAATGTTATACCGGAAGGGATTGCCAGAAAGAGGGTGTAAGGAAAGATATGACCACACAAGGCCAGCTTAAAATTCTGGTGATATTCGCTCACCCGGATCCGCAAGAGTCGGTTGCTAACCGGGAGATGCTGGCAAGTATTGCCGACTTACCCCATGTCACCATTCATGATCTTTATGGTGCTTATCCTGATTTTTTTATTGATGTCGGGCAGGAGCAGCGACTCATTGAACAACACGATATCATCGTTTTTCAACATCCCCTCTATATGTATTCATGCCCGGCGTTGCTCAAAGAATGGATTGATGTGGTATTGAGCAAAGGTTATGCCCACGGTGAAGGGGTATCGACCAAAGGTAAATTCTGGCGTTCGGTTGTCACCACCGGAGGAGCGGCAGAAGCGTATACCCCGGATGGTTATAACCGGTGCAGTATTGCTGAAATTCTTAAGCCTTTCGAGTTAACCGCTGATTTGTGCCAAATGAACTGGATCGAGCCTTTGGTGCTGCACTGGGCACGACGGATCCCCGTTAGCGAACGTCAGCAATATGCGCTGGATTACCGATCCTGGCTGGAGCATCCTTTTGCAGGCAGCGAGCAAGGTACACCGGCTTATACAACGCAGAAAGGGAATATTCATGGCGAATGATGTGTTGTCAGTCAGTGTGGTTTTTCTAGCGGCGGCTGTCGTTGCGGTGCCGATTGCCCAGCGCTTAGGCCTGGGATCGGTTTTGGGTTACTTGCTGGCGGGCATTGCAATTGGTCCGTGGGGGCTAAGCCTGATCACCGATGTTGATGCCATTCTTCATTTCTCTGAGTTTGGTGTTGTGCTGCTGTTGTTTCTCATTGGTTTAGAGCTAAACCCCAAAAAGTTGTGGCAGATGCGCAAGCCTATCCTCGGTCTCGGCGGCGGTCAGGTGGTGCTGACCAGCGTAGTGATCACGGCTATTGTCATGGCTAGTAGTCTGTTTTTGCCTGCGATAAGCTGGCGTGATGCGCTGGTGGTCGGTATGGGGCTGGCGTTGTCATCGACGGCCATCGCATTACGGGTGATTGAAGAACAAAACCTTGATGGCAGTGAAACCGGACAATCTGGGTTTGCGGTGTTGTTATTCCAAGATATTGCAGTGATCCCTATGCTGGCTATCTTGCCGGTACTGGCTGGCGGCGGTGGTGGTAGCTGGCTCGATTTTGCCTGGATGATCGGCGGGATCGGCACCTTATTAGTGGGCGGTCATTTTTTATTGCGGCCGCTGTTTCGCTGGGTGGTTCTCAGCGGGGTACGTGAACTGTTTAATGTCGCGGCACTGCTGTTAGTGATTGGCATTGCTTTGGGGATGCAGTCGCTCGGACTGTCAATGGCACTTGGCACATTCCTGGCGGGGGTGTTACTGGCCGAGAGTGAATATCGGCATGAATTAGAAATTGCGATTGAGCCGTTCAAAGGCTTGTTACTGGGCCTGTTCTTTATTTCAGTCGGCATGGCGGTCAATCTCGGTTTATTACTGGAATTTCCGTTGCTGATTTTGACGGCAGTGGTGGCGCTGATCGTCGTTAAAGGCTTGTTACTTTATGGCCTTGCGCGACTATTTGGTATTCGTGCCAAGTCACGAAGCCAGATGGCAGCAATACTCAGCCAGGGCGGTGAATTTGCGTTTGTATTGTTTACTGCTGCAAAAGGAGAGGGGCTGCTGGGGGAATCGTTAACGGCATTTCTGCTGGTGGTCGTCAGTATTTCAATGATGACCACACCATTGATACTGCTGCTGCAAGATAAGTGGTTTATTCATACCTTTAAAGCCGACGAAGAGACGCTGGAAACCGATGTTATTGACCGTGAGCCGCGAGTGATCATTACCGGCTTTGGTCGTTTTGGCCAGGTGGTAGGGCGGTTATTGTTTGCCAATAAAATCAGGGTGACGGTACTGGAGCGGGATCCTAGCCAAATACAGTTTTTGCGTAAATTCGGGTACAAGGTGTATTACGGCGATGCCACCCAGCTGGATTTATTACGTGCAGCCGGAGCCGATAAAGCAGAAGCCATTATTATCTGTGCCGATGAGCCTGACGAGGTGATGGAAATCGTCACCCTGTGCCAGCACTACTTTCCGAATTTGAAAATACTGGCGCGAGCACGGAGTCGGGTCGAGGCACACCAGTTGCTGAGCCACGGGGTAGAGAACTTTTCACGTGAAACATTTACTAGTGCTCTTGATTTAGGCCGTCAAACCCTCATATCTTTAGGCATGCACCCGTACAAAGCTAAACGGGCAGAAGCACACTTCCGTAAACTTGACACTACAGCGTTGCGGGATTTATTGCCACAGCACTCGGAAGATGTTCATCTGGCATCACGGTCGAAAGAAGCCCGTAAAGAGCTGGAAGAAATCTTTGATCGCGAGATGCGTGGCGAGCGTGAACGGCATAATGGTTGGGATTAATCCAGACCGAGTTGTTTGGATTTGCAAATGGAAGTGGTTATGAAAAAACGATTTATTGCTGGTGCGGTGTGTCCTGCCTGTCAGAAACAAGACACCTTACGCTGGTGGAAAGAAAATGATATCGAGATAGTCGAGTGTGTTGAATGTCAGCATACAGACCGCCGCGTTCCTCAATCTGTAGAGCAAAGTGAACACCTTGCTAAAGACAAAAAACAGCAAGTGATTGGCATTTTTAAACCTGAATAAATCATCTGTGATTAGCATCATGGTACCAAGATAGGTATTATACCGTCTTAACACCTAGCTCAACACCTGGCTCAAATTTCGGAGTAAACATGAAAGTCGTTAAAGACATCGTAGTAAGTTTGGCATATCAAGTTAAAACTGAAGAAGGCGTAGTCGTTGATCAATCAACTACTGATGCACCACTTGATTACCTACACGGTCACAGCAATCTGATTGTTGGCCTAGAAAAAGCGCTAGAAGGTCGTGAAGCCGGCGAGAAATTTGAAGTGACTGTAGCACCGGAAGATGCATACGGTGAGCACGTTGATGAAATGGTACAGCGCGTACCAGCAGACGTATTCCAAGGTGTTGATGAAATTACTGTTGGTATGCGTTTCCTTGCGGATACTGATCAGGGTCCAATCCCTGTAGAAGTCACTGAAGTAGACGGCGACGAAGTTGTGGTTGACGGTAACCACATGCTTGCAGGCCAGACGCTGACATTCACAGCTGAAGTTGTTGCAATGCGCGCAGCGACAGAAGAAGAGATCGAGCATGGTCACATCCACCAGGATGGCGGTTGTTGTGGCGGTGGTAGCTGTGGTGACGACCACGGTCACGATCACAAAGAAGAAGGTGGTTGCTGTGGCGGTGAAGAGAAAGGCGGCTGTGGCTGCTCTCACTAAGAAGCACTGTTATTAAG
>NZ_JAKJSP010000046.1:0-55652 GCF_050337085.1 Photobacterium sagamiensis
TCCACGTCGCTGATCGCAATGCTGCCGCCGGTTGTTACCGGCGCATCACCGATATTGCCTTCGGTCACCGCCCCGGTGAAAGTACCGGCCACTTCAGGTGCATCTTCGGTGCCGGTGATGGTCACTGTGATCTGCTGCTCGGTGCCGTCGGTCGCGGTAAAGGTGATGGTRTCTKTAACCTCRTCGCCCTGATCCAGCTGCTGCACCTTGGTTTGATCCAAAGTGTAGGTCCAGTTGCCGTCGACCAGCTYGAAGCTGCCGTAACCGTWRTCGCCGGCGGTGCTGTCCACATTATCAAAGCTTGGRKTGTCGCCGTTGTCCACGTCGCTGATCGCAATGCTGCCGCCGGTTGTTACCGGCGCATCACCGATATTGCCTTCGGTCACCGCCCCGGTGAAAGTACCGGCCACTTCAGGTACATCTTCGGTGCCGGTGATGGTCACKGTGATCTGCTGCTCGGTGCCGTCRGTCGCGGTAAAGGTGATGGTGTCTGTAACCTCATCGCCCTGATCCAGCTGCTGCACCTTGGTTTGATCCAAAGTGTAGGTCCAGGTGCCGTCGACCAGCTCGAAGCTGCCGTAACCGTTGTCGCCCGCGGTGCTGTTGACGTTGTCAAAGCTTGGGTTGTCGCCGTTGTCCACGTCGCTGATCGCAATGCTGCCGCCGGTTGTAACCGGTGCATCGCCGATATTGCCTTCGCTCACCTCACCGCTGAAACTGCCGCTCACTTCCGGTGCGTCATTAGTACCGATAACGGTGATCGTAAGAGTCTGAGTATTTTTTCCCCCATGTCCGTCATCAACCTGGTAGGTCACCTGAACATCTGTCGTTTCGCCTTCTTTCAGGCTGTTATAAACATCATGGGTCGGATCGAATGTGTAGGTGCCATCTTCATTAAATGAGAGGCCTGCGGGAATCACTTGATCCACCAGCTTATAGGTAAGAGTATCGCCATCAGCATCTGTGGCGGTGACTTTGCCGCTGACGATTTCACCGCCTTCTATCGCATTATCGGTCTTGGCTTGTGCTACAGGCGCTTCATTAACCATTAACGGAGCAGTTTCTACCGTACTACCTCGCTGTTCTTCCTCATCCAATCCCAAATCATCATTAAAGGTGGTATCGAATCCGGCTTCAGCCTGTACCTTGTCATAATCATAGTTAACAACCACAAACCCCTGATTCGAAGCACCAACGTTCGCAGAACCTGCTGCCGTTGCCTCTAAAATCTGAGTCGGATCCTGATCGGCTAAAATCGCCTGCTGAATTGCAGCCACATCATCGGCACCAAAGCTTGTTGCTTCGGCCACTTCCGGGCTAAATGAAACGGTGCTATCCAGCTTCGTAACCTTCACGCCGTCACCTGATAACATAATACATGTCGGGCATGGTTCATGGACAATGACAGGAACACCTTCTCGCAGCACCACAAAATTAGCGCCTGAATTAGCGACCACAACTTCATCAAGCTGCATCTGATACTCTGCTTTAACGGCAACCACCTGATTATCGCCCTTAATAACAAATGCAATTCCATCTAAAACCTTCACATCAGCTACTTTATTATTATCAATTTTTTCCATATCTGAATCTGACCACCAAGTAAGTATTCATCATTGCACCAATGCGCCACGACCATGATTGTGAACGTTGTATTATTTGTTTCTGTTCTTCGTGTGAAAATATGTGTCAACAGCTACCTTAATCATAAAAAACAGTATTTTTAACTGCACATATGAAACGTGATGACATCATCAAGCACCCTATTAATCAGCAGGTAATCCTGTCTTTTTACTTACAAAAGAAGTAAATAACACTTTACGTCAATATTTTGTCAGCTTATCATTTGAATTAATTTGTTACAAATATCCTATGAATAGCAAAATATTCACATGTCAGACGGCATATCAAAATATTAAGCTGCGAGCACATGAAAAGCATTAATGAATAAAAAACTTAACGCCATCTCAATATCTCATCTCGATTTTGTTGATGATAAAACAGCAGCACTGCTACTTAACACTCCGAGAAGTTCCCGCGTAATGCTTTGGGTAATCATTTTATTTTTTATCATTGCCATCGTATGGGCATCATTTGCAAAACTCGATAAAGTTACTGTTGGAGCAGGGAAAGTTATTCCTTCCTCCCAACATCAGATCGTCCAGAACCTTGAAGGCGGGATAGTCAAACAGGTCCTTGTTAAAGAAGGCCAGCAAGTCGAGAAAAATCAAAAGCTGTTGTTAATTGACGACACCCTCTTTCGTTCTGATTTTCGAGAAAGGGTATTGGATCTTGCCGGTTCTCAAGCAGATTCAATGCGCTTACGTGCGCTATTAAACAGCGTGACCGTCGATAAATCCAAGGCGAAAACCAACTGGCAAAACAGCGTTACTGTTACCAATCAAACACAGGTATTTGAGTCTGAATTTGCTAACGATCATCCAAAGCTAGTTCGTCGCCAGCGTAACGAATATGAAGATAAGATCGCTAACTTAGAGAACCAGTTTTCTGTAATGGCCGAACAAATAAACCAGAAAAAAAGAGAATTAATCGAAACCAAATCTAGAATCAGTAACTTACGTCGTAGTTACAACATCGCAAATAAAGAATATGCCATCACCAAACCACTGGCTGATGAGGGTGTTGTACCCGAAATCGAATTACTCAAACTGCAACGCCAGTTAAACGATACAAAGCGTGAGCTAAATTCGACTGAATTACAGATCCCAGTGATTAACGCCGCCATTCAAGAAGTCGTTTACAAACACATCGATATTGCATTGAAATTTCGTTCTGAAGTACAGGCAGAGCTCAATGAAACCAGCGACAAGCTGGCACGTTTATCTGAATCACAGATTGGACTTGAAGACAGAGTTAACCGAACTGTCGTTGTCTCACCGGTAAAAGGGACGATTCAGAAAATTCACGTCAATACGGTGGGTGGCGTCATTCAGCCAGGTATGCCCTTGGTGGAAATTGTACCCACTGAAGACAACCTGCTGATAGAAGCCAAAATCGCACCGCAAGATATTGGTTTCTTAAGACCAGGCCTAAAAACCGTCATCAAATTTAGTGCTTATGATTTCACTATATACGGTGGCCTGAATGGAATATTGGAGAACATCAGTGCTGACACTATTCAGGACGAAGAAGGTAACAGTTATTACCAGGTACGTATTCGTACCATTCAAAATAATCTGACCGGAGAAAATAGCGATCCTTTACCTATTATTCCGGGCATGACCGCATCGGCCGATATTATTACCGGTAAACGTACCGTTCTGGAATATCTGCTTAAACCTGTGCTCAAAGCGCGCCAGACAGCGTTAAGAGAGTGATGAGAATGAGAACCAAACAGCAAATTAAAAAACTAGCACTGCTTATCGGATTGCAGTGTATAACGATGCCAGCATCAGCTCAGTCTCTTGAACAAGCCGTAGCTCACACTCTGGCGTCAAACCCTGAGATCAAAAGTGCCTATAACGAATTCATGAGTCAGTACGAGTTGATTGACGCATCAACCGGAGACTATTTACCTTCGGTAGATCTGGAAGCCGGTGTTGGCTATGAAAACTACGACAATGAAGTGGGCAGCAAAGGCGATTTTAACCCCAGAGATGCGAAAATCAGTATTCGCCAACTTCTTTGGGACGGATCAATTACCTACAATGACATCCAGCGTAACAAAGCTGAAGCCGAAGCGCAGCGTTATCAACTGCTCTCAGACGCTCAGGATAAGGCGCTTGAGGCCACCGAAACTTACCTTGATATCCTCCGTGCACAAGAGGTGCTGGCACTATCAGAAGCCAATTACCAAGTACACCGGAAAATATTTCAAGACATCAAGAAACGTGCAGACTCCGGTATAGGTTCAACTGCAGATCTGGCACAGGTAGAAGGCCGTTTCGCACGTTCAAACACCAACTTGCTGTCAGCGCAAAGCAATCTCAATGATAAAATCACAACCTTTTTACGCACCGTTGGCACATATCCGGAAAATCTGATGAAACCGGAAGTGGATAGTAATTATGTCGCCACTTCTCTTAACGATGCACTGGAAAAAGCAAGAAAAAACAACCCGGTTGTACATGTAGCCACTAATGATATTGACGCTGCCCAGGCTCAATATAAGCAGGCAAAAGGTAACTTCTATCCAACCTTTACTGTCGAAGCCTCACAGCAATGGGGAGAAGAGCTGGACGGTTCTCGGGGAGATACTGACGAATTTAAAGCCATGCTAAAAATGCGCTACAACCTCTTTAACGGTAATTCAGATGTAGCGAAAAGCCGTCGTGCCGCCTACCAGCTGAATAAGTCTAAAGACATTCGTGACCGTGCCCACCGCATGCTTGAAGAAGGTACCCGTTTAGCCTGGAGTGCCATGGAGCTGGCCAACAATCAAACCCAGTTTCTGCAACAGCACGTCGATGCTTCAGCCCGTACGGTTATCGCTTATGAAAAGCAATTTAAAATTGGCAAGCGTACCCTGCTGGATGTACTAAATACTGAAAACGAACTGTTCGAAGCAAGAAAATCGTACTTACAAGCGCACTACAATGGGATTTTGGCTAAATACCGCCTTCTCAATGCTACCGGCCTGTTACTGTCAGAGATGCGTGTTGACGTTGCTGAAAGCTGGTCAAATACTGTCAAATAATAGGAAATAATGACAATGAAACGAACTGTAATCGGTTTATTAACCCTTTTCCTATTCGGCTGTTCTGTTCAGCCGGCGGAACAACCCGTCGCGGAGCAATCACAAGACCTGAACGATTTAGATAGTGATGGCGTTATTAATGCCCGAGATAACTGTGCCGACACGCCATTATCTTCCGTAGTTGATAATAATGGCTGCCCCGTTCATGTGAACCGTGAAGAAGAAAATGGCGTGCAGGTGTTGTTTGCTAATGACTCAGACATTACTCCAGATTCTTTCTTACCTGAAATCAAGCGAATGAGCCAGTTTCTGAATCAATACCCAGACACTTTCATTGAGCTTAAAGGCTATGCCAGTCCAGTTGGACGTCACGACTATAACATCACCCTGTCGCAGCGCCGTGCAAAAAGGGTTCGTAACCAGCTTATCGCCGATGGCATTGATCCTAACCGGATACAAACCGTGGGCTTCGGGGATGCTGAACCAATAAAAGCGGATTCAAAAGAAGCGACAAATACCCTGAGTCGCCGGGTGGTAGCTAAGGTAGTTGGCTCAGAAAGCAATGTGGTTGAAGAGTGGACTATTTTCACTGTACGTGACAACTGATCTCCCAGAATAAACAGAGGGCCGAGGACGAAATTACAACCTGGGGCTTTTGCATATTGCTCTCAGTTAACGCCATTGCGCTGGCTGAGAACAATTTGAATCGAATCAATAAAACCACCCCATCAGCACACAAACCACAAATTAACTTTGATGAATAATCACGATGACACTATACCGAAAACTCCTGATATGGATGCTGATTGTATTTTTTGCACTTATCACCTCCGTGTTTGTTATCCAATTTAATACGACTCGTGACTTTCTGCGTGAGCAGCAGTCAACAGAAATAGAGAATGCTATCAGTGCTATTGGTATGGCGCTGTCACCAGCTCTGGCATCTGACGATAAAGTCTTGGCTGAATCCGTTATCAATGCAGCCTTCGACAGCAGTTTTTACAGCGACGTCACACTGGAAATGTTGCAAGGCAATGACGAATACAAGCGTACCTACCCTTCGGCAGTCACCGATATTCCGGAATGGTTCCGTTGTATTATAGTGCTCCATCCCATCATCAAATCAACAATGCTTACCAGCGGGAGAGTGCAACTTGCTACGCTTTCTGTAACCAGCAACCCCACTTATGCCTACCTTCAGCTCTGGCAAACAACACAGCAACTAGCCATTGATTTTCTGGTGTTCTTCCTGCTCGGTGCTGTCGTTCTTGCGCTTATTCTGTCGAATGTATTAAAACCGTTAAAAGCCATTCAACAGCGTGCCAATGAAATATCTGACAACCGATTTGATCAGCTTTTATCTATTCCTCATACCCGTGAGCTGAGGGATGTTGTCAGGGCCTTCAACCATATGAGTGCCCAGCTCAAAGTGCATTTTGACCAACAAGCCCAGGAGGCAGACAAACTCCGCGTGCGTGCTTATCAAGATCCCGTATCGGGCCTGGCTAATCGTAGCTACCTGATCACCCAGCTAAGCTCTTGGCTTTCAGTACCTTCTAAAGGTGGGGTGGCCTTGCTAAAAGTGGATTTGATCAAAGACAGCTACCAGAACAGAGGCTATGAAGCTGGCGACCAACTGGTACAGAAACTGGCTGGCCGAATGAAAGATCTCGCTACCGATGACTATACCATCGCCAGACTTAGCCAATCTGAGTTTATGCTCATGGCACCGAATATCTCGGCGATTGAACTGAAAAAGATTGGCCGTTCCATGCTATATATGACTTCAGAACTTCAGCACGACCCGCTCGATGTTGCCCCTGTTCAGGCAGCCGTTGGCCTTGTAATGCGACGCGTTAACGACAATATCACGACCATTCTGGCTCAGGCCGATAACGCTTTAATGCAAGCCAGACAACAAGCTAAAGAGCCATTGATGCTGTTTGATGCCATGCAACCATCATTAATGGACAAGCAGCAATCAGCTATGGGAAAACAACAATGGAAAGCGCTGGTTGATGAAGCAATCGCCAACAATCTGTTCAAGTTTAACTTCCAGAAAGCAGTCAACAACAAAGGCGAGTCTTTACATCAGGAAGTCTTTGCCTATATCCAAAAAAGCCATCAACGTTATTCAGCGGGCCAGTTCTTAGGGGCTGTCGAACATTTTAATGCTGGTACTCAGCTGGATATGCACATCCTCGAGCATATGTTCAAGAAACTCATCACCGACCCTGAACTGGGGCCAGTAGCCGTCAACATTACCCAGAGTAGTATCAACGACACTGGCTTTATGCGCTGGCTGGCCAATAAAATGCAGTCTTATCGCTCATTGAGCCACCGCATTCTCTTTGAGCTGCCCGAAATTAGCTTTCTCAAAAACAGTGATAACACCAGCCTGCTGTGTGAAATCATCAATCAAAATAACTTCCATTTTGGTATTGACCATTTTGGCCATAACTTCAGTTCGATTGGTTACCTGAGCAAATTCCGACCGGCTTATGTCAAACTGGATTTTGCCTACACCAATCAAATCGATGACCAGATTAAAGCAGACGTACTGGCATCAATTACCCGTACTGCCAATAATTTGTCGATCACGACCATTGCATCACGGATCGAAACAGCAAGCCAGCAAGAGAAACTCGCACAGCTGATGGTAAAAGGTTTCCAAGGTTATGTTGTCGATAACATAAAGAGCGAGAAAACGGTATGAAAGACCCCCTACTGCAATCTTTAGTCTACGTGAGCCGCTATTACGGACAGGCCAACTCGCCTGATGCATTGACTGCGGATTTGCCACTGGCTGACGGGCTTCTGACCCCGTTCTTGCTGCCAAGGGCCGCTGAAAAAGCCGGTCTGCAGGCTAAAGCCAGCAAGATGGCACTGACTGAGATCCCCCCGCTGCTGTTTCCGGTTGTTGCCCTGCTTAACGGGGGCGATGCTTGCGTGATCCTCAGTATTGATACCGAAAAAAACGAAGCAGAAGTGGTCCTGTCTCAAGCCGATAGCACACAGCAATGGATCAGCCTTGAGGAATTGGACAATCAATACTCCGGTCACCTGTTCCTGATCAAAAAACGCTTTCAATATGACGAACGTTCACCGGAAATTCTGAAAACCCGTGATGGTCACTGGTTCTGGAGCACCCTGTGGGAATCTCGTTCAATTTATCGTGATGTCTTTATCGCTTCCATACTGATCAATATCTTTGCGATTGCAGCACCATTGTTTACTCGTCTGGTTTACGACAAGATCGTACCCAATCTTGCCTTCGACTCCTTATGGGTACTGGCTATCGGTATCACCGTCATCTTCGCCTTCGACCTAATACTGAAGTCAATGCGAAGTTACTTTATTGATTTAGCAGGTAAAAAATCTGACCTGCTGATCTCGGCAAAAATCTTCAGCAAAGTCATGGGCATCCGTATGGAGGCCAAACCGCCATCAGTGGGTGCTTTTGCCCGTCATATGCAGGAGTTTGAGTCCATTCGGGAGTTTTTTACCTCCGCGACTGTTTCTTCATTAATCGACCTGCCATTTGCCCTGATGTTCTTGCTATTCATCTGGTTTGTCGCCGGGCCATTAGCATTCGTGCCACTCATTGCGGTAGCGATTCTGGCACTCTACAGCTTGCTTATCCAACGTCCGTTACGACGTACTATCGAAGAAGGCTCCCGTTTATCTTCACAAAAACACGCCAACCTGATTGAAAGTCTGAGTGGTTTAGAAACCGTAAAAATGTTCGGCGCTCAAAGTCAGTTCCAGTACCGCTGGGAAGAAGCCGTTGCTCATATGGCAAACTGGGGCATTAAATCTCGCCGCCTGACCGACTCAGTGCAAAATACCGCAGGCTTCCTACAACAGTTTGTATCTGTTGCCATGATTGTCTTTGGTGTCTACTTAATTGCTGACGGCCTGTTAACCATGGGGGGATTAATTGCCGCAACCATGCTAAGCGGACGTGCCGTGGGGCCAATGGTTCAGTTATCTTTGCTTTCAACTCGCTACAATCAGGCAAAATCAGCCATGACGATTATCGAACAGCTGATGCAGATGCCAACCGAACAAGAAGACGGTAAACGCTATATTCACCGCCCGGTGATCCAGGGAAAAATCGAATTCGATAAAGTCAGTTTGACGTACCCAAACACCCAGGTTGCAGCACTGAAAGAGATCAGCTTTGCCATCAACCCCGGTGAAAAAGTCGCCATTATCGGTCGTATCGGCTCAGGAAAAACCAGCATTGAGCGCCTGATTATGGGGCTTTACCGGCCGACAGAAGGCTCGGTACGCATTGATGATACCGACATCAACCAGCTCCATCATATCGATGTTCGTCGTAATATTGGCTGTGTTCCGCAAGATATCATGCTGTTCTTTGGCTCAATTCGCGACAACATTACCCTGGGTCGCCCACTTACCAGTGACAAGGAAATACTTCTCGCAGCTGAACGTGCAGGCGTGACCAGCTTCACCCAACAAGATCCGGCCGGTTTGGAAAAACAAGTGGCTGAAGGTGGTAGTGCTCTGTCTGGAGGTCAACGCCAGTCAGTCGCTATTGCCCGCGCACTCGTCGGAAACCCACCAGTCCTGGTGATGGATGAACCAACCAGCAGCATGGATAACCGCTCTGAAATGTTCATCAAACATCAGCTCAACAGCCTATCGAAAGATGAGACCCTGATATTGATCACACATAAAACCAGTATGTTGGATATCGTCGATCGGCTGATTGTCATGGAGCAAGGGCGCATCATCGCCGATGGACCGAAAGAGCAGGTATTGAATCAGCTACGTGAAGGCAAGGTTACTCGAGCAAAAGCGAGTAACGAGTAACGAGTAACGAGTAACGAGTAACGAGTATTGAGTATCGAGAAACTAGAATAAAAAAATGTGAAACACTTTCGCAGATAACGTTGGTGTTTCATCCTTTTTACCATCACTACGACAATCTTTTGGGTTACGCCAGCATATGCGAATTCGCTTCGATGAGTACCCAACCATTACCATCAGGATCGGCAAAAGTGGCAAATCGTCCCCCCATCAAGGTGACAATTTCTGATAATGTCACGCCCCTACCCGTTAATTCGCTATAGGTAGATGAAATATCGTCGGTTTGTACCACCAGCCCCTGAACAGATCCCGCTTTCATACCCGCAAAAGGGATAACTAAACTAATCATTGTTTCCGCCCCTTTCGGCGCCAACTGGATCCAGCGTTTGTCATTTGTTGTCTGATGATCACGAATTAATTCAAAGCCCAATGCATCACGATAAAACAACAATGCCTGGCTCTGATCGGACACAGGGATCGAGACAGTGTCAACGCGTGAAATACTCATAAATCCAGCTCCCCCTCACGATTATTTTTTCCGCTGCTACTTATCAAGCTTAAATCAGAGGTGTTGATTTCGCTTACAAATAACGCTCATTTCTTGGCCTTTTAGCCTCGATTCTCTGAATTAATATACGCCCCTGATCTGCAGATTAACCAGGTTCGAATAACAGGGCTAATCATGATTGCAGAATTTGATGCGGTCAAAAAAAAGACCTATCACTCTAAGAAATCGTACTGTTTCATCTCAATAATAATGTCTACTCCTATGTATTTCAGCTAAGTATGCTCATTTTGAAAGATTATGCGGTTATAACGACTAGTTCTGATTTTAACGATCAAACTCGCATCTTTTCCAGAACAACCATGAACAATTTTTTAACTAACTCCCTTGCACACCCCATTTTTTAGGAGGATAGTAAGACTGTGTTTAAAAAAACACCACATTAATAAGACCAGTACAAAAAGGAAATTTATTTATAAACCAACAACTCAGTGAACCAAATTGATCAGTTGCGTCTAGGCTTAAGGTGTAAGGGATGTGAAAGTAATTCTTATTCATCCTTTCTAATTGATCAAAGAATGATTCAGGGGGCATACCATGAGTATTTTTGACCACTATCGTCAACGCTATGAAGAAGCCAAGGATGAAGAGCTTTCATTGCAAGAATTCCTTGAGATTTGTCGTAATGACCGCAGTGCTTACGTCAATGCGGCAGAACGTTTGCTAATGGCAATCGGCGAACCCGAAATGATTGACACCGCTCAGGATCCAAGTTTGAGCCGGCTTTTTTCTAACCGCGTCATCTCTCGTTATAAAACTTTCGAAGATTTCTACGGCATGGAAGATGCCATTGAGCAAATCGTATCTTATTTAAAACATGCCGCGCAGGGGCTCGAAGAACGTAAGCAAATCCTGTACTTGCTAGGCCCTGTCGGGGGCGGTAAATCCTCTCTGGCTGAAAAACTAAAAAGCCTGATGCAGAGAGTGCCAATTTATATCCTGACGGCCAATGGCGAACGCAGCCCTGTTAACGATCACCCATTCTGCCTGTTTGATAAAAATGAAGACGGAGAAATTCTCAATAAAGAATATGGCATCCCTGATCGCTACCTGAATCCCATTGTCTCACCCTGGGTGGCTAAACGCTTACACGAGTTTGGCGGTGATATTAGCAAGTTCAGAGTGGTCAAAGTGCGTCCCTCTATCCTTGACCAAATAGGTATCGCCAAAACAGAACCCGGAGATGAAAATAACCAGGATATCTCATCACTGGTGGGTAAAGTCGACATTCGTCAGCTGGAACATTTCGCGCAAGATGATCCGGATGCATACAGCTATTCCGGTTCTCTATGTAAAGCCAATCAGGGTATGATGGAATTTGTCGAGATGTTTAAAGCGCCATTAAAAGTGCTTCATCCTCTGTTAACGGCAACTCAGGAAGGTAACTACAACGGTACTGAAGGCCTGTCTGCCCTACCGTTTGAAGGTATTATCCTGGCGCACTCCAACGAATCTGAATGGCTCACCTTCCGAAATAACAAGAACAATGAGGCATTCCTGGATCGTGTGTACATCGTGAAGGTACCTTACTGCCTACGCGTCTCGGAAGAAATCAAAATATATGAAAAGCTGTTGCAGAACAGTGAACTGTCATCGGCACCATGTTCACCAAGCACCCTGGGAATTCTGGCTCGCTTCACCACTCTTTCGCGCCTGAAAGAGCCTGAAAACTCAAGCTTGTACTCGAAGATGCGTGTTTATGATGGTGAAACGCTGAAAGATACCGATCCGAAAGCAAAATCGTACCAGGAATACCGTGACTATGCCGGTGTTGATGAAGGCATGAACGGTCTGTCGACGCGCTTTGCCTTTAAGATCCTTTCCCGTGTATTCAATTTCGATCACTCTGAAGTTGCAGCAAACCCTGTTCACCTGTTCTATGTACTTGAACAACAAATTGAACGAGAGCAGTTCCCGCAAGATCTAGCTGAGAAATACCTTGAGTTCCTGAAAGGTTACCTCATTCCTAAATATGTCGAATTCATTGGTAAAGAGATCCAGACTGCGTATCTCGAATCTTACTCTGAATACGGCCAGAATATCTTCGACCGTTATGTCAGCTATGCCGACTTCTGGATTCAGGATCAGGAATTCCGTGATCCGGACACCGGTCAGTTGTTTGACCGCTCAGCATTGAATAACGAACTGGAAAAAATCGAGAAGCCAGCCGGTATCAGTAATCCGAAGGATTTCCGAAACGAGATTGTGAACTTCGTGCTACGTGCCCGGGCAAACAATGCCGGTAAGAATCCGAACTGGACCAGCTACGAAAAACTGCGCACGGTTATCGAGAAGAAAATGTTCTCGAATACCGAAGAACTGCTTCCTGTTATTTCATTCAATGCCAAAACCTCTACTGATGAGCAGAAGAAACATGATGATTTCGTCGCTCGCATGATGGAAAAAGGCTACACCCGCAAGCAAGTACGCCTGCTATCTGAATGGTATCTACGCGTACGTAAATCTTCATAACGTTGGGATGAAGACGCGGCGGAATAAATAAACAGGGGGGAGAGCTTATGGCGAATTTTATAGACCGCAGGCTCAATGGTAAAAATAAAAGCACGGTGAACCGTCAGCGCTTTTTGCGCCGCCACAAACAGCAAATTAAAGAATCCATTGCTGATGCGGTAAACAAGCGCTCCATCACCGATGTTGAGAGCGGGGAAGATATTACCATCCCTTCTCGTGATATCAGAGAGCCCAGCTTTCACCAGGGCCAAGGAGGACAACGTGAAGTTGTCCATCCGGGCAACGACCAATTCAGTCCCGGAGATCGCATTGAACGCCCCCCTGGAGGGGCGGGATCTGGCGGTGCCGGTGAAGGTCAAGCCAGCCAAGATGGTGAAGGTGAGGACGAGTTTGTATTTCAGATTTCCAAAGATGAATATCTTGATTTGTTATTTGAAGATCTCGAATTACCAAACCTAGAGAAGAACCAGCTAAATAAAATTGTGGAATGGAAAACCTTCCGCTCCGGCTACAAGTCTTCAGGCGTACCGGCCAATATTGCGATTATAAAATCGTTGCAGAATTCATTGGCACGTCGTACTGCCATGACGGCGGCAAAACGGCGTCAGCTTCGGGAATTTGAGCAAGCCTTAGAGTTGCTGCAAAGCACAGAACCCGCGCAACCGTTTGAAGAAGAAAAAGTTAAACAGCAGATCCAGGCCCTGCGACAAAAAATCAGCAGTGTGCCGTTTATCGATACGTTTGACTTGCGCTACAAAAATTATGAGCGTCGACCTCAGCCCACCAGCCAGGCGGTGATGTTCTGCCTGATGGATGTATCAGGTTCGATGGATCAGGCCACCAAAGATATAGCCAAGCGCTTCTACATTCTGTTGTATCTGTTCTTAAACCGAACTTACAAAAATGTCGATGTGGTGTTTATTCGCCACCATACTCAGGCAAAAGAAGTGGATGAGCATGAGTTTTTCTATTCGCAGGAAACGGGTGGCACCATAGTATCGAGTGCGCTTCGCCTGATGGATGAGATCATCAAGAAGCGCTACTCTCCTGCCGAATGGAATATTTACGCCGCCCAGGCGTCTGATGGCGATAACTGGGCTGACGATTCACCGGGTTGTCGCGAACTGCTGAACAAGCATCTTCTGCCGGTCACCCGCTACTACTCGTACATTGAAATCACACGACGGGCACACCAGACACTGTGGCGAGAATATGAAGCACTGCAGACAAGTCATACCAACTTTGCCATGCAGAACATAAGGACTGTGGATGACATCTTCCCTGTGTTCCGGGAGCTATTCAAAAAACAAGTCAGCTAGCGGCTTAGTTTTTCCAGACTCATAGCCTTAGATGTCAAGAAGCCTTAGGGGGAGTGTGTTATATGGTTACAACCACAAAGACAAAAACACTCAGTGATGGTCCTGATTGGACATTTGACCTGCTTGAGCAATATCACAAGGAAATCATACGTGTTGCCAAGCATTATCGGCTGGATGCCTATCCAAATCAGATTGAGATCATCACTGCAGAGCAAATGATGGATGCTTACTCAAGCATCGGTATGCCTATCAATTACCATCACTGGTCATTTGGTAAACGCTTTATTGAAACGGAACGCGGCTACAAGCATGGTCAGATGGGGCTTGCTTATGAAATAGTCATTAACTCCGATCCATGTATCGCTTATTTAATGGAAGAAAACACCATCACAATGCAGGCGCTGGTTATGGCGCATGCTTGCTATGGCCACAACTCGTTCTTTAAAGGCAACTATTTATTCAAAACATGGACAGATGCCAGTTCAATCATTGACTACTTACTGTTTGCCCGTAAATACATCACAGAATGCGAGGAAAAGCACGGCGTGGAAGACGTCGAGAGACTAGTTGACTCTTGTCATGCATTGATGAATTATGGCGTCGACCGCTATAAGCGTCCGCAAAAAATCTCGTTAGTCGAAGAAACCGCACGCCAAAAAGCACGTGAAGATTACCTGCAAACCCAGGTTAATGCACTGTGGCGTACTATTCCGACTCAAGAAGATAAACAAAGTCAGTCAGAGGAGATACGTTTCCCCTCTGAGCCACAAGAAAATATTCTCTATTTCTTCGAAAAGCATGCCCCTCTGCTGGAGCCCTGGCAGCGGGAAATTGTACGTATTGTACGTAAAATCAGCCAATACTTTTATCCACAGAAGCAAACTCAGGTAATGAATGAAGGCTGGGCCACCTTCTGGCACTACACCATTCTTAACCACCTGTATGATGAAGGTTTAGTGACCGATCGTTTTATTATGGAGTTTCTTCATAGTCATACCAATGTGATAGCACAACCTGAATACAACAGCCCTTACTACAGTGGCATTAACCCTTATGCGCTCGGGTTTGCCATGTTCCAGGATATTCGGCGGATCTGTGAACACCCCACCGAAGAGGATAAACAGTGGTTTCCAGATATTGCCGGAAAGGATTGGTTAGAGACCGTTCATTTTGCGATGGAAAACTTTAAAGATGAAAGCTTTATCAGTCAGTTTTTATCGCCTAAAGTGATGCGGGACTTCAAGCTCTTTGCTGTGAATGACGATGACCGACATAACTACGTGGAAGTTGATGCTATTCATAATGAAGAAGGCTACCAGGCCATTCGCGAGAAACTCTCTTCCCAATATAACCTCAGTAATAACGAACCGAATATTCAGGTCTGGAATGTGGCTTTGAAAGGTGACCGCTCGCTGACCTTGAGGTACATCCCGCATAATCGCGTGCCACTGGCAGACAGCTACCATGAGGTAATAAAACACCTACACCGGATATGGGGGTTTGACGTCACGTTAGAAGAAGAGATGCCAGATGGCAGAACCCAAATTTTAGCGACCTGCCCGAAACGTAATCAGTACAATACGGAGATCTAGAGTTGAGAGTTGAGAGTTGAGAGTTGAGAGTTGAGAGTTGAGAGTTGAGAGTTGAGAGTTGAGAGTTGAGAGTTGAGAGTTGAGAAGTATGAAAACAAAATGGAGAGGCAATGCCTCTCCATTTTTATCTGTTTATTAGATATTCGATTCTATGAATCGCTTTGAGTCGCCTCTAGGATCTAGAAACTCGTGCCTAATAAATTATTGCTCTTCTTCATACATATAATGTGCAATTTCAATGCGATTACTGTACCAAATCACACCACTGTCACGGCCATACTTCTTAATACGATCAGCGACAAGTTCCGGCTGATTGTTATCACAGTATGATTTTATCTCGCGGTAGAAATCCAGTGCTAACTGGCAAGCTTCTGAACTCATGAAGTAGTAACCACCAACACGGGTATAGATCTTACGCAGACCATTAATGGTTAGCACATACAAGGTATTGCCAGATTTCCCGGCCATACCCTGGAACATCTGGTAGTCAAAGTAGTTAAAAGCACGTGCCCGGCAAATCGCTTCACACAGTTCAGGCTGATCTTTACCGTACTTATCATTGATTTTTTTCACTTCTTTCATCAGCTCGATTTTTTCATCTCGGCTTTCGACAAAATCGATGAAGCTGTCAGCCTCAAGAAGCTTTTCACAAGAATGGATGACATAATCAAGGAGCTTACTGGACTCTTCACTGTTACCTTTTATCGCATAACGCATGTATACGCTACTGATATCGGTACGAGCAGACAGCAGATCTTCAAGAACGCTCTGAACATCCTGACCATCCAGGGTGATCAAAGTATCAAGAATACTCAGACCTGAGGTATCCATGTAATTATTTACCCGCGTAGGCTTACCATGTTGAATGGTCAGCCAGCCATCACGCGCCAAGCGCTGTAACACCTCTCGCAATGTGGTACGGGTTACGCCAATCAGTTCTGATAATTCACGTTCAGCAGGAAGAATAGAGCCCTGAGGGAAGTGACTATTCCAGATACTTTCAATGATGTATTTCTCAGCAAATGTTGCTGGGCTATCAGCCTTTATAACCATCTAATTACTTTTCCAATTTGCTTCTTGCTATATTTTATGAACTCATCATACCACTAGTTATGCAATAGACGAAACCATGGCGAAAAATGATCCCTATCTTCTAATCAAGTTAGGCAGCTAAGTTTGATATTGCGCAACATTTGCTTACAACTTTAACGGTAAATTGCGTTATTGGTTTTCTGGCACATCAGTTCTCCCGTTTTGCGATGAAATGTTACTAAAACTAACATTTCATTTCTCATGACTTGACTGAGCCGGATCAAACTGTAGAGTTAGCATCAAATAAATACCGGGAGCTGAACGGAAGCTGCTGCCTGCTTTAAGTTAAACACCATCCTAGCCATATCTTTTACCTGGCTATGGTTTTTAGCTTAAAGAGTCTCATAAAGAACACGTTAACCAGTGCAACAATTAGATGGTTATCCCGATCTCAGACTGCAAAGGCAAGCCAGCAGACAGCTCAATACATTAATTTGCGTATTACAAGAGATCCAAAAGCATGGCTATTTCGTTAGGGAACGCCTTTATAAAGAACTTTTTAGGTAAGGCACCTGATTGGTACAAAATTGCAATCATTGCATTTCTAATTATCAACCCTGTTGTTTTCTTCCTCATCGACCCTTTTGTTGCGGGTTGGTTATTAGTGATTGAGTTCATCTTCACTCTGGCCATGGCATTAAAGTGTTACCCATTACAACCCGGTGGTCTGCTGGCGATTGAAGCCGTCGCTATCGGTATGACCAGCCCAGCTCAGGTTAAACATGAGCTGGTTGCAAACATCGAAGTAATACTACTGCTGATCTTTATGGTAGCGGGTATCTACTTTATGAAGCAGCTGCTACTGTTTCTTTTTACCAAGATGCTGATCGGTATTCACTCGAAAACCCTGTTATCGCTTTCCTTCGTGGTGATGGCTGCATTTTTGTCGGCATTCCTTGATGCACTGACGGTTATTGCCGTTGTAATTAGTGTAACCATTGGTTTCTACAGCATCTACCACAAGGTCGCGTCAGGACAAGAGCCTCACGCATCTCACGACCACACAACCGATTTACATATTCGTGAAGTGAGCCGTAATGACCTTGAGAACTACCGCTCATTCCTTCGCAGCCTGCTGATGCATGCTGGTATCGGTACCGCGTTAGGTGGGGTTATGACCATGGTTGGTGAACCTCAGAACCTGATCATTGCCGACCAGGCTGGCTGGCAATTTGGTGAATTCGTTCTCCGTATGGCACCTGTCACTGTACCTGTTTTCTTCTGCGGTCTACTCACTTGCGTGCTTGTCGAAAAATTCCAGATTTGCGGCTACGGTACTCGCCTGCCAGAAAACGTTCGCAAGATCCTGGTTGACTTTGATAACGAAGAACGTAGAAACCGCACCAACATTGATTATGCAAAACTGACTGTTCAGGCGTTAATTGCAGTATGGCTAATCATAGGTCTAGCATTGCACTTAGCCGCTGTTGGCCTGATCGGCCTGACGGTTATTATTTTCGCCACCTCCTTTACCGGTATCACCGAAGAGCACGCATTAGGTAAAGCGTTTGAAGAAGCACTGCCGTTCACCGCATTATTGGCCGTYTTCTTCTCGATTGTCGCGGTTATTATCGACCAGCAYCTATTCACGCCTATTATCACTATGGTGCTGAGCCTGGAAGGCAGCGCCCAGATGACAATGTTCTATATTGCCAATGGCCTGCTGTCGATGGTGTCAGATAACGTCTTCGTCGGTACGGTTTATATCAACGAAGTGAAAACAGCGCTGGTTGACGGTGTGATCACTCGTGACCAGTTCGATATGCTGGCAGTCGCGATTAACACTGGTACCAACCTTCCGTCAGTGGCAACACCGAACGGTCAGGCGGCCTTCCTATTCGCGTTGACCTCCGCCCTGGCTCCGCTAATTCGCCTGTCTTATGGCCGCATGGTGTATATGGCACTGCCTTATACCATTGTTCTGTCACTGGTTGGTCTGGCGGGTATCGAATTTATGCTGACGCCGATGACTGCATGGTTCTATGACATGGGTTGGCTAGCTCACCATACAGCAGAAGCCATGTCGACTATCGCACCTGCTGCCGTACATTAATTGAATCTTTCACGAGTATATTGAATCGCTGAGTGATTCAATATGCGCACTGCCAGAACATTGAGTTCACAAAAAGAAGAAGCCAGTGGCTTCTTCGTGGCGAATGGATCAGATTTATATCAACGTCAAAGATCAGTGGAAGTATTGCTATCGAGCTGTTGATAAATATGCTGATGTGATTGAAAGAACCCTGTTACCTAAACGTGGGAATGTGTCTGAAGTAAGGTATACGATTTGGTTCTAAATTTTTTTCGTATATTTTTCGATTATAGAGGATATATTAAAGGCGTTCTTATAATAAAGTGTTATATGCTTTGTCTACAGTCATCTGAATTTATGGTACTTAAAATAGGTGTATTAAATTGATTCAAAAAGCAATGGTTTGGCGATTTCTATATGATTATGAATACATTTATGGAAAAGTCTTTGCATCCATAATTCAAGGGTTGATATTAATATCTTTAGTCGCTTTTTCTATTGGCACTCTTCCTGATTTGTCATCTGACACTAAAGATGTTTTGTATGGGATTGAAGTTTTTACGGTAATTATTTTTACAATTGAATATATTTTACGTTTCATTGTGGCTGAAAGAAAGTTTGAATTTGTTTTCAGTTTTCATGGGTTAGTCGATTTGGCCGCTATATTACCTTTCTATATTTTTACCGGTCTAGATCTTCGTTCTGTAAGAGTCTTTAGATTATTTCAATTGGTTAGGATATTAAAGTTATTCAAATATAGTAAGGCTTTTAATCGCTTTCATCGGGCGTTAATTATAGCAAGGGAAGAACTGATATTATTTGGTTTCATTGCTATGATTCTGCTTTATTTGTCGGCAGTTGGCATATACTACTGTGAATACGCAGCTCAGCCTGAGAAGTTTAAATCTGTTTTTCATAGTTTATGGTGGGCTGTTACAACTCTAACAACCGTAGGGTATGGTGATATGTTTCCTGTAACTTCTGGCGGAAAGATTTTTACGTTTTTTGTGTTGATAGTCGGTCTTGGAATCGTAGCTGTACCAACAGGTTTAATTTCAACAGCATTATCTCAAGCAAGGGAGAGAGATCAATAAATCCGACTGAATTTGTTGAAACGCTCATTTAACTGGGGTGCCCATATATGCCCCAGTATGTGTTAGAACTGCCATGGTTTACACACCGTTTTTAGCCTTTTCGTACTTTACAGGCAAAAAAAAGCTGAGCATCCTGCTCAGCGAAAGGAATAAATAATAATACACAAAATTAGCAGTGGTTCGCATTGAACCATTGATATGAGTATAACCTTGGAATATTGAATCTGTGCTGAATGTCATGGAGCTTAATATAAAAAGTGTAATTGTTGGTGCGATGTGTCTAATTGGATTGGACGATTTTTCCATACGTTGCAGGGTTATGATTTTGGTTACCGGTAATGCCTGCCCCGGAGTTGGTTATCTACTGGTTCTGAATTTCAGGCAAAAAAAAGCTGAGCATCCTGCTCAGCGAAAAACAACAGTTTTAGATATGGTTAACTAATGAAATCATTGATTATAATTATAACTCGAATTACTGAATCCCCGCTTAATGCGAGAGGCATCGGCCATTAAATGGTCGCATCTGTTCAGTACCGATTTTACGTAACACCCGTAAACCGAATCACATTTGTAAGCACAATATAGTGATGTCACATCTCCCTTACGAGGTCATACTGCTTACCGGCCAACACGGTATCGATGGTAGTCATTTCAACGCGTTAGTACTTCAACATTTTATTGCGACAAAACCGTTTTATGTATTGCAACAGAACCGTTTGCGCCACAACCCCAAAAATGAGTTAACCATCTGTAACTTATAGTGGATAATGAACTGATATGTTTACCAAATAGGATAGGTACCAATCGGTACACAGACATAACTCCAATAATTGACATTTAGTTTAAAAACGATCTTTTTGCTTTAAATAAATCTAAAAACATTTTTGTGGCATGGATATTGAGATGACGGATAAAGTAAAACGTCAGCGTTTTTCCAAAGAAGAATGGCTGGAAGCCGGATTAAAGGTGCTGGCCGAGCAAGGGGTGGACAAGCTCACCATAAATAGCCTGTCGCGTACAGTCGGCGTTGCCAGAACCAGTTTCTACTGGTATTTCAAAGACCGGCAAGATCTGCTGAACCATATGCTAGAGTATTGGGCCTCAGTGTTCACCCTTGTGGTGACGGAAAACCCGCAACTGTTGCAGCTTGAGCCGGCGGAACGTTTACAAACCATTATTAATACCGTTATAGGACAAAAACTGCTGAAATATGAGTTGGCAGTCCGCGCCTGGGCTAGTCATGATGAATCGGTAAAGGCGGTATTTGACCGTATTTATAGCCGACGGATAGCACTACTTCGTCAGACTTTTGCTGATGCCGGTTTTGATGGGGACGAGCAGGAAAAACGTGCCCAGACCTTCCTTTGTTATCTTCTCTGGGGCGGAGTAATGCAGGGTGACCCTCATTCACATAAGAAAATAGCTGAAAAAATGATCCCCACACTTCTTAAAAAACAACCTTACACATCTGTTACCAATTAAACAGAGAGCCGCACTTTATGGGGGCGGCTCTTTGTTTTTAATCCCCGAAGCTCATTACTGAACCAGTCAATAAGGCAACAGTTTCGCATTGGTTAGTTATCGCCTTTGTCATTACTTTCCAGTTGAACTTGTTGTTCGTATCTGGCAATGGCGGTGTCGATCGGATGTTTCTTGATAATGGCCATTGCCGATTGAATAAAGTAGATCAACACCAGGCTAAAGGTGATAGCTGCTAATGCTGTGCTGAAATTCTGCTCGCTCTTTCTGGGCTTTTTCCGCGTTCTGATTATTTTAGCCATTTTTCCTCCGGGCATTAAAATTTGGTTGGTTAGCGGTTTTAACTTCGATAGGTTCAGCTTTAACCAATTTAAGGCCACTGAGTTTATTGCTCACCCGATTACGGGAACGAACCATACTGTTTAGGGTAAACCCTACCGGGCAGAACAAGCGACACCAGAAATCTGGCACAAACAGTGCGCCGAACAAGGATAACGGCAACACATACCATTGCATCCCCATGCCCTCCAGCGAAAACATCATCGAGAAAGGTTCGTAAGAACCCATTGCCGGGTGATGCGACAGAAAGATCAGCATCATAGATGCCCAAATCATAAATAAGATCACCCGACGTGAATGCTTCGCCGCTTCCCGGCTGACGGTAAATTTAAAACCGCTTATTTTGTGCAGCAACATCTGCACCGTGGAGAACGGGCACAATTTATTACAGTAGATGTTTTTACCCAGGAACAAAATTGCGCCCAAGACGGAGCCCATCAGGATCCACCAGGTAGGGTATTGCTTCGGATTAGGGATATAACCCATGACCAGGCCCGCCAGTGAACCGATGCTCAAGGATGAGTTGATGTAAAAACCGATAAAACCCATACTTACAAACGGAATAAGCCACCTGAGCTTGCCGCTGAACTTGTTATTGGTATAGCTCGTGTATAGCACTGCCATAATCAGCAATATAAGCAAGCCATCATTGAGGTGGAACTGCCATTTTTCAGCCTCCCAGCTAGGCTCCAGCCCCAGGCGCTCAATCGCACTGAGATGCATGGCTTCCTGTACCGCCTTGGCAACACCGCGAGAAGAGATGGTTGCCCCCGAAACCCCGTCGATATCATCCCCCAGGACAAAATTATCGGTGACCGCCATGTTGTTGAACTCACGGTAGAACTGGTGCTTTGTAAGACGTGCTATAAATGGGGGAGTATCGCGATCGGAAAGCAGAATCACCTCATTGATGTAGGCATCGGATTCAGTTTCGGTGGTTTTCACCGCCAAGCTGAGCGGACCGCCGAAGCCTTGACCTTCAGCAATCAAGATCAACTCAGGTTCACTCAGCTCTTCATGATGTCGCAGGAATGCTCGCGGACCATTCCCGTTACCGGGGGCATGGGTAAATGTGGAATCAGGAAAGTGTTTTAATAATAAATGAACATAGTTGGTTTTTGCAGCGAAATGGCCAACCAAAAATGCAAATAATAAACTTAGCCAAGCAAACAAGGTTATTAGCTTGGAAGTTCTAGACTTGGAGTAACTCATACTCAATTTCCTAGGAAAAACTATTATTTTAAGGCTAACCTGCAGTGAACAGACAAGATCACGAACGACTTCAATCAGTTCAGCTCCCTCGTAAGCCCCTCGAATCCACCGTCAAATGAAAGTACCGCCAGGATATTGCAGGATCACCGGAGCTCTGAAATCGATTCATTACATTAGACCCCAAGGAAAGTGCCAGTCTGCTTAACTTACTGGCACTGCCCTGAGGGGATTCAGGTTATTATCACTCAGGATTGAATTGCTTTGCGGCTTTAAGGCCTGGTGCAACCAGATGACGCCAGGTCATAATGATGATCAGCAGGCCAGATCCGGTAAAAATAGACAGTCCCATCGCCCCGGATTGCGGGTAGCCTTCGATAAATGAAGATCCGCTCCAGGCGATACCAAAAAACATATCCAGAATACCGGCCAATAGTAGTGGCAGGGCGTACCACTTAAGTTGGATCACCTGATGAGCATACACCATACCGTTAATTGCCAGCATGCTGATAATCCCCAGTGAAAACCATTGTAGTGCTTCCATTCGTTATTCTCCTTAGACTTAACCGGCAGTACCGATGTTGTTTTTTGTAGAAGTGTTGATGCGCATATTTTCACCGGATTGCCAGAATTTCTCCACCTTGGCCGGGATAGGTGTCGCGCTTTGACCACCGTAACCAAATGCAGGGTGCGCTTCTGCCATCAGAGAGTGCATAAATTTTGGCATCATAGGGCTGATCGACATGATGAACCAGTGGTGCCAGTAATCGGGCTCGTTAAAGGTACAGCTGGCGACACAGTTCAGGCATGAGGTGTCATTCTCCATCCAGAAGTTGAAGCACCGTTTAGAATCGGAATGCCACTTGCTGACCCCCAGATGGCTATTCCAGGTGTAGCCGGGCTCATCGCTGAACTCGTAAGTCGGGACGAAGCTTGGCTCTACATCTTTACTTATCGCACCGGAAGGACATGCATCGGCACACTTCATGCATGTCTTACAGAAATCACGGATACCCCAGGAATGGGGTTTATCGTAAGCCTCTTCAAAATCAATATTGGTGAATACTTTACAGAGTCGAACACGCGGTCCCACACCGGGCATGATGCAATTGCCGTGGCGACCACCTTCGCCCAGTCCCGCTAAGATAGCGTAAGCTACAGAGTTGGCCAGATCGTTTGCGGCGCCCACCGCGTTGTAACCACAGCCCCGAATAAACTTAGCAACCTGACAGGCGATTTTACCCATGTCGCTATAACCGTTACCTGTAGCACCTTCGGAAGTCCAGGACGGTGCGGTAGCTACGTTATCGTAGTCCATCGGGGTGGCGATAACGATCACCGACTTCGGCTCAAACGGGAAGTCTCTTTCCCAAGACAGGGTGCGATCGTCAACAATGTCATACAGTGGATCGTAAACAAAACGTTTGTCGAACTTGGCGATACCGACACGTACGGCACCAAACAAGCGAGCGGTCGAGCGGATCATATCCGCAGCACGTTTGCCGCTTCCCCAGTCAAATTGCTCTTCATCTACGTCAGCCTGATCCCAGCTAAAAAGCGGGGTGTTAGGCTGGGTAAAGGCTGCAGCCTTTGATTTGGCAACGATCAGCGGAAACCAGGCGGCGTGACCGATAGCACGGTCAGCCTGACCGTAACCCGGCTTGTTGTTATCAAAGTGATCGCGATATTCGTGTATCTGGAGCGCATCATTGAAGTTAATATCTTTCTTCCACAGGCGCGCATATTGCTCGGAACRTTCCGGGTTTCTGACTTTTGACAGGTAGGGACTCGTTGCATGACACAGCATTACATCGCGCTGGTCTTTTGGTTTAAAGATGGTTTCGTCAATTTCAATTCCCGGCGTGTCGGTCGACCCCTCCAGGGATACTTTCGAGGCTCCCAGAGCCGCACCGCCGGCAAGCATCGCTGCACCGCCGCCAACCACTGTTCTTTTAAAGAAACTGCGACGAGACATGTTCGGCAGATCATCTTCTGTCTGAACGACCACTTGCTGGTTTTCTACTTGTTTTGTCATAATGCTCAATCCTCTTTAGGTAAAAAGGGAATAAAAAACGGGGTAAACAAAGATCAGACAACTTCGATTAATTCGATATCAAAGATCAGGGCTGCATTTCCGGGTATTTGGGGTGGTTTGCCCATTTCGCCGTAGGCCAATTCCGCCGGTATATATACCCGCCATTTGGATCCTTCTGGCATCATCTGTAATACTTCGGTCCAACCCGGTATCACACTTTGGATTGGAAATTCAGCTGGCTTACCACGCTCAATAGAACTGTCGAAGACATCACCGGTGATCAGCATACCGTGATAATGAACGATAACGTTCTCGACCAGGCCCGCCTTACGGCCCCCCCCCATTTCCACGACCTTGTATTGCAGGCCGCTTTGGGTAGTGATCACCCCTGGTTTCAAGGCATTTTCCGCCATAAAAGCATGGCCTCGTCCGGCAAGTTCAGCCGCTTCCTTCTGGCGAGCCACTTCAACACGAGCGGCGATGGTTTTAAATGCGGTTTCCACTTCCTGATCAGTTATTGGAGCGGCTTTATCGTTGAAGCTGTCCAAAATACCGGCGAAGGTGGCTTCCATATTCAAACCGTCAAAATTGTGGGTCAGCAGATGGCGGCCAAACTGCCAACCCATGCCGTAACTGACTTTTTGCTCATCAGTTTCAAGGGATACTGGCTTAATCTCTGTCATGGTTATTCAACCTTTTTTTACAACTTAGATGGGTTTATTTAAATCACTGAGGATATTAATGCGCTGTACTTGAAGCCGGCAGCGGTAAGATCACCTCAGTGCCAGGTTTCATAAAGGTCTGGTGACAGCTATTACACGCATCAATAGTGGCCACAACACCTTTCATGCTGGCTCGAGGATTGTGGCTACGAACCGCCACACGCAGACCGTAAGTTGCATCTTGCAGTGCTTTTGAACTGCTCATAAATTCCGATTTACGCTCAAGCAGATCATCAACGGTGTTGCTCTTTTCGAATGAACCTTGAATAAAGAAGAAGTCGTCGTACATCTGAGAAACCTGTGCCAGAGCATCAACGCGGTTCAGCAAGGTAAAGCCGTTCCACTTTTTCTGCCCTGTGGCGATAGCACCTGCATCCATCAGGGTCGCGCTCATCAGTTGGTGGACGCCCTGGCGAATTTGAATTGCTGGTTCGGCTTCTGCGTAGGGATCTGGCATTTTATTTGCGGCGGCAGAGCCACAGAATGCGGTTGCTGCCAAGGCAAGAGAAAGAACTGTCTTTTTCATTTTTAGATTTCCTGACTACATGCTTCAAAGGGTGAAAACGCTTCGGTCCATCTAGTGCCGGCTGATGCCGAATAATGAGTTAACCATCAGCAACTACTAATAGAGAATGGACTGATACGCTTACCAAACAATATGGGTACGTCACTGCACTGCGCATGAGGCATAGTGACGCTTATGTGCAGGCTTGTACATAGTGGTGGTTCAAAAAATTGACATTTGGTTTGAAATAACACAATCTTTTGATTTAAAGCAATAAAATTATTTGTGGTACGAATATTGAAGTGACGAATAAAGTAAAGCGTCAGCATTGTTCCAAAGATGAATGACTGGAAGCAGGGGTAAAGGTGCTTATCGAGAAGCTCCCCTTTGTTTATTGGTGTATATTATTGATATTGAACGGTTTAATTTAGTTGCGCTTTTTCCGGTAAAATTAAACTGTCAATAGGTTGTGATTAATAAAGGCAAGTTGTGGCCAAGAGACAAGCTTACTATTAGTCGCCTGTCGTATATGGTCTGCATCGCCAAAACCAGTTTTGCTGACATTTCAAAAACTGAAAAGTACGGGTCATGTACACTGGTGAACATAGCTGCATGGAAATTGACGTTTGATTTAAAGCAATAAACATTTTGGTGGTAATGGGGTTGAGATGACGAATAAAGTAAAACGTCAGCATTTTTCCAAAGAAGAATGGCTGGAAGCAGGATTAAAGGAGCTGGCCGAGCAAGGGGTGGAAAAGCTCACAATAAATAGCCTCTCGCGTAAAGTCGGTGTCGCCAAAACCAGTTTCTACTGGCATTTTAAAGACCGGCAAGACCTGCTGGACCATATGCTTGAGTACTGGGCTTCGGAGTTCACCTTTGTGGTGTCGGAAAACCCGCAACTGCCGCAGCTTGAACCGGCGCAACGTTTACAAATTATTCTTAATACTGTTATCGAACAAAAACTGCTGAAATATGAGCTGGCAATCTGTGCCTGGGCCAGCCATGATGAGTCGGCAAAGGCGATGTTCGATAGTATTTATTGCCGACGGATGGCAGTGATCCGTAGGGCTTTTGCCGATGCCGGTTTTGATGAGGACGAGCAGGAAACACGTGCTCAGGCCTTTCTCTGCTACCAGGCCTGCGGCGGGGTGATGCAGGGTGATCCTCATTCACATAAGAGAACAGCTGAAAAATTGATTCACACATTGTTCAAAAAGCAACCTCATGCGACTGCTATCAATTAAATGGGGCCTGTTGTAAAAAATGGTTCATTACATCAGAGCTTGTAACTGTATGTTTCTCAATATTTAATTGAAAGCCGCGGCAACATACGCGGTTTTTTGCCTGTAACGCGCGAAGTCCAATACGGCATTGTTATACCACTTCTTACATTTGTTACATTAAGTTATCTAATATTCAGCACGGATTCAATATTCCCAAGTTATGCTTATGCCAATGGTTTAATGCTAAACCACTGCTAATTATGTGTACTTATTATTTATTCCTTTAGCTGAGCAAGATGCTCAGCTTTTTTTTGCCTGTAATCTAACAAAACATGTTGATTTGGTTTACGGATGTTATGTCGAATTATGTGGTTCTACGGTACAACTGATACAACAACTATTGGTTACAATTACAAGAAAAGAAATAACCAGTTAGTACATGGTACTCGCGAGAAAGAAGGCAATGATCTTAGCGGAAGGACGTAGTCAGGTATATGGTGCCAATGACACGGATATTTTTCATCGTCAGTGCCTTCAGTGCCAAAGTAGCCAGCCTGACATTGATTGCTAGCTCATCACAAACGGAGGGAAAATTATGTCAAAAAAACTGATAATGGGCATGATGGTAGCATACTCGGCCAACAGCCTCGCCATGCCCGATTGCCGGGAAATCGTCGATGAACATGAGAGACTAGCCTGTTACGATAGTTCTCTAAACAGGCAGCAAGCACCGGCAGACTTTAATCTTGACGCAATGAGCATGCCCGAGATTGTCCGCTACTTTGACGAACGAGAGCTATTTCGATTGTCACCTCACCAGCCAAATTACATACTTCCTGTCTCCTATAATGATAACCCCAATGAGGCAATTTGGCAGCAAATCAAACCCGGTGCCGAGATCAATCATACGGAGGTCAAATTCCAAATCAGCGGCAAGCTCAAGCTTTGGGATGACCTGTATAATAACAACTGGGATCTCTGGTTTGGCTATACGCAAACCGCCTGGTGGCAGCTATACAACTCAGACGAGTCAGCCCCCTTTCGTGAGACCAACTACAGTCCCGAGATGTTTACAAGCTATTACTCCAATATTAATATCCTGGGATTTACCTTGTTACAGACGGATCTAGGATTTATTCACCAATCCAATGGGCGGGCAGAGCAGCTATCTCGCAGCTGGAATCGCATCTATGCTAATTTTGAACTCGGTAAAGACAACTTCCGGTTGTCACTCACACCCTGGTATCGCATTCCGGAAGACGAGAGTGATGATGATAACCCTGATATTGAAAAATATCTCGGTTACGGTGAAGTCAGACTGAGCTACAAGAACGACCAGCATCTCTACAGCTTACTGTTGCGTAATAACTTGCGCAGCAGTGATAACAAGGGAGGTGTGGAATTCAGCTGGGCCTTCCCTATTCATGGCGGACTAAAAGGCTATTTTCAGTATTTCAACGGTTACGGTGAAAGCCTGATAGATTACAACCACAATGTGAATCGAGCGAGTTTGGGAATACTTATCTACGACTGGTTGTGACGGTTACCAAGCAAACCAGAATATGACAGCTCTAAATTGGGGCTTTATTGCAGTACTAAAGCTACTTGGTCTTTTGATATGGTTAAACGACTCGGTAGCTATTGGGTATCCTGAGCTGAGTGAACAATATAAGATAGAACAACCAAGGGTTGTGTCACAAAGTTTATATTGAACCGCGATTACAGTCCAATAATAGTAAACTGTTTTATGATGCCTTATTGGCGGGGCAGGGCATCGCGTTGCTCCCTGATTTTGTCGTTGCCGATGCTCTTGCTGGTGGTCATTTAGTGCCCATATTAGCTGCTTTTGACACGGCAATTCTCAATCTCTATTCCCTCCGGCCCAAAGACCATATGGCCTCGCACCGACTGAAGCTGCTGCATGATTTTTTGCATCAGCATTTGAATAGTTGTGAATAATGTGGAAGTTCAAATTTACCGTCAGGCCTGGTCGTCAATTCGTGAGTTGTAGTTTTGCTTGTTATTTGAGCGTTTCAACACCCCCCCCCCTGATTTGAGGGCGGAAATTAAATCAGTAGTATTCGGATATCTTCAGGTTCGCTAATAATCGACGAGTGTTGTTCATCTAGCAATGCTTGGCACTTAAAGCGGCCCTCCCAGAAATGACCGGTACATTTATCTTCTTTATTTGCCTGTGTGGCGATATCTAAATTGAGTTCACGCTTAAACCAGCAGAGGTTAGCGACTCTAGAACGCCACTCGTCGATGATGGTTTTGCAGGCGTTGAATTCGGCGTCGCTTTTGGTATCACCAGTCAGCAACCGCTGGATCAGTACCGGTTTGTTATGAAGGGTACACAAGCGTTCAATGACTTCCTGATCTGTTAACGCTTGTGCTTTCTCTTTATCAATATGCACTACCAGGTGGTAGTGGTTACTCATTACGGAGTAGGCACAAATATCAATGCAATAGATACTGCTGAGTTGTTTGATCTTCGCTTCAATCCACTCGCGACGGTGTTCAAAAGACGTTTCTGTTGCTTCATCGTAGCCACAGAGAAAGGTGCGCCGCACACAGCGTGAAACACAGTGGTAGTAGTGCGTTGATTCTAAGCATATTTGTTGTTTTCTGGCGGTGGTCATGAGTCAATCCTTGCTGGTGGAATAATGACCATAGTTCATATATCAGACTTTAAAAGGGGCAGAGGATCAGATTGGGATTGGTGTTGCTATGCAGTGAAACTAACAGGATTGATGGTTTCTTAAGTATGCCTGTCCTCTTTCTTATTTCTTATCTTCAACATCATTCTGTAACGGAATTATTCGACCTATCGGTAGAAGAGATAGTTAAAATTGATGGGTTCGCACGACTTAGCGCAGAAGCAATTGTAGAAGGTTTGTCAAATATTAAGGAAGAGTTCTTCAAGGTCTACAAACTCGACTTTAACTTGGCTATTACACCCAAAGAATCAGAGAATAAGATGTCTTCTTCATCTATAGCTGGTGCAGTAATTGTATTTACTGGCACTATGCTTCAAGGTTCTAGAAGTGATATGGAAAAGCATGCTAAGTCCTTAGGGGCTAAAGTTGGAAAATCAGTGACAGGTAAAACAACTTATCTAGTAGCCGGAGAAAAAGTTGGTGAAACTAAGATAAATGGAGCTAGAGAAAAAGGTGTCAAGGTGCTTTCGGAGCAAGAGTATCTTGACTTGATACATTAAAGTGTACTGACTGATACACGATCTGAAATTTTGGCAGGTACAACTCAACTTGGCCTGCCTTTTCCAACTTACTTATGACCCAAACCGAGTTAGAGTCTCGACTCATTTATACTCTGTTAATACCGATTTACCCTAATTATATTCATGTCTAGCAGAGTCAAGGATGAGTGAATGATTATTCAAAAAGGCCGCATCAGCGGCCTTACATGAAATGAAAGGTGCTCAATAATGGTCATGTGCTGCTCGGGTCAAGGCTGGGAGGCCAATTAGATCACAGCCGATCCACTCAATCAAATTTTGTTAACAAAATACGATCCCGCCCTGACCCAAAAGGAGGTGTAAGCCAGAAGCGCTGTTAAAAGCGGTAACCAAGTCCCAGGTTGATTATATGACAATGCGCTTCACTGCTTCCCTTAACGACATAAGGCCCGACGGACTGGTTGACGGTCACGTCACCAAGATCCAGATATTGATAGCTCAAATCAAGACTCCAGTTCTTTTCGGTCGGCGCATAGCCCACACCAAAGGCATAGCGTACCTGGCGATCCAGTGGCGGATCCACCTTATGGTCTTTTGTCGCCACCGGCGACTCATCATAACTGATGCCGGCCTTAAGGCTAAGCGCTTCGCTCTGCTGGTAGGCAACGCCAACAGCGCCTCCCCAGGTATTGCGCCAGTTTCTGTCGATCACACCCGTCGTATCACCCACGGTCAAGATATTTTCCTCCATTCTCGACCACTCATTCCATTTAATATCCGCCAGCAGTGACAGGCGCTCAGACAGTTGGTGATCGATACTGAACGACAGCAGATTTGGCATATTAAAGCCAGTCAAACCGGCATCGGTTGTTACCTCTTGGCCGTCCAGAACCATGTTGTTATCACCACTTAACTCAAAATCCGCACCAGAAAGATAACGCAAGCCCATCCGAGTAGTATCTGTCGGCAGATACATCACACCTAATTGCCAATACGGCTGAAAATCTTCGAGTTCAAAGGAGTTTGTCGAGTTGGGTGCATCGTTAGCCGGCACTTCACTATCCACCTCCCAGGACATATAAGCCACTCCCACTGACGCGCCCAGAGACCAGCTATCATTGATGCGGTGCCCCACTGCGGCAGATAAACCTACAATCTTAACATCTGCCGAGTTGACAAAATTGGAGCCAACCCAATCAGAACCAAAGTCTGCTTCACCACCGGACATGGGGGCAAAGGAGATGCCATAAGCCAGGTTGTCGTTAATAGACGAGGCATAGAACAGTGAAGGAATAGCCGTTAGTCCACTACCCGAGTAGTCAATATCCCGAGCTCGCGCATCAGCGTCGGGGCCAGTGGAACCTTCATCGTAAAAGTGCAGCGAGTCCTCAAGTACAGTGACACCCGTGTATAACTCTCTGCCTTGGAATAACCCCAGACCGGCGGGATTATTGTAAGAAGCGGTGGCCCCGGTATCTGTGGCATGGCCCGCGCCTGCGGTTGCTGTATACTTAGTAACCGCAACCATGGTGTGGATACCACCACCAGCCTGTGCAAATAAAGGAGCCAGTAGTAACGCCCCTCCTGCCAAGTAACAAGATAAGCTATGACGACTCATTAAATGACACTTCGTGATTTCTAAACTGTGCACTGCTAAATTATTTAATTTCATTTTGTTTTTCTTTTATCAATGGGTTTATTTATTAGCCGGGGCGATAAACAGGCCCCATGTACCGGCACCGATTTTAAACAGGTTGCGACGGGATTTATTTACATCTTCTCCATCAGTAATATCCTTAATTTCAATCTCTTGCTGATTATCCAGGTGGGGTGTTTTTTTCTAGATCATTACTTAATTCTTTATCCACAGGGCAAAGCCACATGGCGAGTAAGGATATGATATGGAAAGAAACCAATCGGATAAATAAAGCCATTGTTCACATACTATTACCAATAAGGAGGACAATACTAAATGGGTAGCCATCGGGACGTTTAGGATGCCACGGAAAAATGACCCAGATCATAATAAATAGTTACAAACAGTGGTGAGAGCGGTTCGTTTGTCAAAAAGTTAACCTATGACCGCCGAAAGGCATGACCTTAGATTTTTGAACAAAAGTGTGCACGAGATCTTATTAGTGTGTTGGGCTCTTACTTTAGTGCCTCAAGGCAGCTAAATGCCATTATTTTGAGGTGACAGCGGCAAGCCAAACAGCTTGTTGTAACGCATAAAGTGAATAAAGGCCTGGGTTGTAGACGGGCAGCTTCTCGGGTAGATGGCGTAAGTCGGAACCACATGTGCAAACTTGCCGTCAAACAGGACAACCAAGCGCCCTTGTGCGACATATTGTCGGCATAGAAAGTTCGGGGAGCCAGGCAATGCCGTAATCGTTCAGTGCCATATTCATGGCTACTTCCATCCCAGTCCCAGATGCATTTTGCCTTTCACTCTTCGATGACTTTATTCGACAATATTTTTCAGATGATTAATTGAAAGGATCTCAATAAGGCTCAGCATGTGGCCGTTATTCCAAAACTCAACGTTAATGAAAATCATAACCTACCACCCCTGTTTGCGACTAAAACGTTTATTAACTGCTTAAGATTCAGTGATAACCACCTTGATACGGAGGATCCCAAAAGGGACAAGTGAAGATACGGATTCTTAGGTTATCAGGAAACAATCTAAGGTGTTTGAGCAAAATGCAATCACTAATCGCCTGTATAGGAATGTGACAATTCTGGTGAGCTTAAATGATATTTAATTGGAAAGAGAGATTGGTGCCACATCGTTTAATTTACATGATTGTAACATTTGGCGTTTGTATTTTTCATGGCTTGTCTCAGATCAATTTTAGAGCGGGGGTGCTTAGTATGATGGTTGTTATCTAACCAATAGACGCTCTACGCAAGGTGTAAAATGAACAACATGAAACAACCTTTGTTGTCTCGTCGAAAATTTCTTAAGGCCAGCGGAACAGTTACTGCGGCAGTTCCATTTATAACGTCAAGTGTGGTCTCTGCAAAAGAAAGTGGCAACGCAATCCCTTCAACTAGTATCGAAGAAAAAATAGTTCAGACATGCAGTACCTTTGACTGTGGCGGCAAATGTGACATTCGAGCTCACATTCAGGATGATAGGCTCGTACGCATTAGTACGATACCTGACGATGACGTTGATGAAGAAATGCCTCTTATGCGTGCCTGCGTTCGTGGCAGAAGTTATCGTAAATTTATCAACCACCCGGATCGTCTGAAATATCCAATGAAGAGAGTAGGGAAGCGAGGTGAAGGTAAGTTTAAACGTATAAGTTGGGACGAAGCCACTACTCTGATCGCGAGCAATATCAAACGTATTACTGAGGAATATGGTCCAGATAGTCGTTATTTGGTCGAAGGCTCTGGCGTAGCTTTTGGTGCGTTAAATGGCCATGCAATGGCCAAACGACTAATGAACCTTACTGGTGGATATTTACCTGCTCACGGTGGCCCGTCTCATATCAATGCCCTTATTGGTACATTACACAGCTACGGTGGAATGCCACTGGCTGCTAGTTCTTTGGAAACCTTACATGACTCAGAGTTGATTATTTTGTGGGGGCACAACCCAGCGGAAACCATATATGGCAACTCTAACCATTTCTTCCAGCAGCTCAAGCGTGACGGGAAGCGTATTGTAGTCGTCGATCCGAGATTTAGTGATACAGTAGCGGCTTATGCTGATCAGTGGATACCACTTCGTCCAACATCGGACAGCGCTCTAATTGAAGCCATGCTGTATGTCATTGTCACAGAAAACCTGCATAACCAAGCATTTATAGACAAATATACTCACGGTTTTACCGAAGACTCTCTACCTGAAGGCGTGCCAAAAGGTGAGTCTATGATGGCATATCTGATGGGAGAAAAAGATGGCGTTAAAAAGACACCGGAGTGGGCAGAATCAATCACAGGTGTAGAAGCTGGTGTTATTCGTCAGTTAGCAAGAGATTATGCGACTGCGAAACCTGCCGCTCTGATTATGGGGTTAGGACCTAGCCGTCACTACCGAGGTGAGCACGTTACCCGCAGTACCGTATTGCTACCTGCTATTACTGGAAACATTGGTGTGAGTGGCGGATGGGCCGGGGCCTTAATCATGCCAGCAAGCTTCCGTTTTCCTGCTCATACCGATTCACTTGAAAATCCCATTAAACATGCGATGTCGTTTACCACATTAACGGAGGCGATAGCGTCACCGGAAAAAGTAACCTCAGAAACGGGTCTTCAAGGCGCAGAAAAACTGAATACGCCAGTGAAAATGATCTTCAGTTTGGCTAGTAACTATTTAGCAAACCAGAACCAGAACGTAAACCGAGCGGTTAAAGCACTTGAAGACGATTCTTTATGTGAATTTATCGTAGTTAGCGATCTGTATATGACCCCATCCGCGAAGTATGCTGATCTGGTATTGCCGGAAACTTCATTTGCAGAACGTTGGAATGTTGCGTTTCCATGGGTTTTTGGAGACTACGCAAAAATATCCAAACCAGTTGTCAGGCGAGAGTTTGAACGTCGTACAGACTATGAATGGTTAGCGGAAGTAGCAGACAAATTGGGCGTTGGTGAGAAGTTCACTGAAGGCAGAAATGAAGAAGAGTGGGTTCGCCATTTCTGGGAAACGTACCGAGGTATGTATCCGGATGAAAAACTACCGGACTGGAATACTATGGTAGAAAAAGGCACTCATCTTATTAAAAGTAAGATCAATACCGTTGCCTATCAGGCGCAAATCGAAGACCCCAAAAATAATCCATTTCCAACGCGCTCAGGAAAGATAGAGATTTTTTCCAAATCGCTATTTGACATGAAAAATGCCGAAATTCCAGCACTTTCTCACTATCAACCTTCTCTTGAAAGCTTTGCAGACGAGAGTATGGTCAAGCAGTTTCCGCTTCAACTAATAACGTGGAAGCCGATCAACCGGGCTAACTCAACTTTCTATAACAATCCGTGGTTGCAAGAAGTAAAACGTCAGGAGCTTTGGATTAATCCTATCGATGCGCAAGCTCGCGGAATTGAACACGAACAGACGGTCCATGTGTTTAATGAGCGCGGTACCGTTGAAATTCCTGCGAAAATTACACCGCGGATTATGCCTGGTGTTGTGGGTTTAGCAAATGGTGCTTGGCGTGATGTAGATAAAAATGGTGTAGATAAGGGTGGTTGTGCCAATACCTTGTCGGGGCATCTTCAGTCGCCGATTGGTAAAGGCAATTCGCACAAGACCATGTTAGTTGAGGTGAAAAGCGTATGAGTTCAAGTACAAACAACAAACACTCATTCTTCGGTGAGAAAATTCCTTTCGTTGAGTACGAACCTGTTAGTGATGAGCAGCTCGGCTTCTTCATCGATTCATCACTATGCTCGGGCTGTAAGGCCTGTCAGGTAGCCTGTAAAGATAAGAACAACTTAGAAGTGGGGCGGCGTTTTCGACGCGTTTACGAAGTTTCAGGCGGAGGATTCGAGAAAACCCCAACTGGTGCGTACAAGAACAATGTATTTGCGTATACATTGTCGATCTCATGCAATCATTGTGACGACCCTATCTGTACTAAGAACTGTCCGACTCAGGCGATGCATAAACGCCCGGGGGATGGCATTGTGCGCGTAAATACTGATCGCTGTGTTGGATGCGGTTATTGCTCTTGGTCGTGTCCATACGGTGCACCGCAAATGGATCCAGAAGCTGGACAAATGAGCAAGTGCGATATGTGTATAGACAGACTTGCGGAAGGAAAAATGCCGGTATGTGTTGAGACCTGTCCGCTTCACGCCATTAAGTTCGGAAAAATTAGCGAACTTCGAGCCAAATATGGTCAATTAAGTGAAGTAAAAGGAATGCCTTCAGCATCGATTACTAAGCCCAATTTGGTGATTAAACCAAATAAAGGTGCGATTAAGGAGAACAACAATGAATGAGTTAAGCCTGATCATTTTTTCAATACTGCTTCAGTCGGCAGTTGGCTTTAGCATTATGTTTTTTTTGTATCGGAGAACCATATTAGCCGATGTTAAGGGTGATTTTCTGACATGGACGATGTTTGGTATAGCGGCAACAGCCGCTGTCGGATTGTTGATTTCTTCAACTCATATGAACTATCCATTGAATGCACCTTATGCGCTCACCAATTTTTGGACGTCATGGCTGAGTCGTGAAGCGATCTTTGCACCAGCATTTATTGGCCTTGTTGGGATATTGTTTTTAATGAGCTGGTCCAAGAGAGTAATAAATTCGCACATACTTGGTATTGCCGCTGTAGCAGGGGCTTTTGATGTATTTTGTTTGGCGAATATTTACCGCTCGTCGTCGATTCTAACCTGGAGCACTAACTACAGTATTGCACTTCATGTTGGTGGTATGCTGCTGCTTGGTTCTTTAGTTGCTATTGTGTATTTATCACGTCTCAGCCAAACGCAGAGTAAGGTTATCACTCAACTGTTGCTAATGATCCTCGTGATAATGGTCATTAGAGCCATCACTCAAGTCGATTTACTCACAAATCTAGACGTTCGTCAGGCTGCGCAGGGTCTCATGTTTCCCTGGGACTCCGTCAGCGCCTTCTACCATTATTTTCCAATCCTACTGGCAGGTTGGATTTTTGGGATAGTCGGAGCTGTATTGATTGTGTTCTACCTGATTCACGACGGATACCCTCGTACTAAAAAAACGTTTTTTTCACCTGTGCTGGTTGCGATTATTGGAATGGTTACACTGTACGAATTGCTGTGTCGTGTGCACTTTTACTTGTTCAATATTTAACAGAGGCGAGGTTGGATGCGTTTGCTTGCAAAGACTGCGTTAGAGTTTGTCGAGAAACGTGAATTACCACATATAGATATGACAGACTGTGCCGATGAGCAGTTCTCGATGATTTCTTGTAGTGCTTGCGAGAATGTGTGTCCGACAAATGCTATTAGCAATCACCGAATTGATGCTGATAAGTGTATTAGTTGCGGAACCTGCCTTCTAGTCTGTAAATCAGGTGCAATCAAAGGGGTGACTATGCCAGTCCGTGATCTTCGAGATAGCTGGCTTTGTGTTACCCCTGGCATGGTCCTTAGTTCTGGGGAGTTGATACTTTGGGTGAAACAGAAGCAAATTAAAGGTTTGCTTTGTGAAGGAGATAACCCTGAGCATGTAACATCCTTACAGCAGCTCCTTGAACGGGTAAATCGAGCGTTGCCTAAGAGTTGTGAGCCATTAACAATTAAGTTCGAGCACCAAGTTAGTCTCAATAAACGCCGACTTTTAACAAGATTAGGTGTGGTAGGAGCCCAATCGCAAAAAAAAGAAAAATCAACAAACGGTAGCGGCCAATTAGCAGCAACAGCACTTGAATCTCACACTTATGAAGTATTGATAGATACAGAAGCCTGTAACAGTTGCCTTACGTGTACCAGAGTGTGTAAACAAGGTGCGCTGTCTTTGACCAGGAGTGACGAGAAAGCCTCTCTTGTAATAGACTCATCACGCTGTAACAACTGCAAGCACTGTTTGGCAGCTTGTTTGCCACAAGCACTTACTGTTAACCGAGGAGAGAAGTCGAACACCAGTACATTAAAATTATATTCCCTTACTTGTGAGCATTGTCTAAATTCATTTTACTCTCAAGATCAATCACAAAAACAATGCTTTATTTGCACTAATGCTAGAAGCGATCGCATGAAAGAGTAATGCAATCAATTATTACCGGAGAAGATAATGAAAGAGTCTTTATTCGATCCCATTCCACACTCGTTAAATACGCTGGCGTTACTTTACCGTTACGCACCGGGAAGTGATGAGTTTGGTGCCGTGGCCAATTACTTTGCTTCTGATAGCTGGCATAAAACTTGGGTGGATATTGAAAATATTCCAAGTTATCAATTGCAAGAACGTGATAAGGTTTTGAACAAGCTTAAAACATTATCACTGTCAGATTGGAAACAGTACTTTGGGTTGGAGTATTCACTTCCCGTTCCTCCATGGGGAGCTGTCTATATGGATCCTGAACAGGCGATGAATACCGAAACGACGATAGCGGTTGAGAAATTCTTAGCACGATATCAAATTGAACTAAATACTGGTGCTCAGGAACCGGTAGACCACATTGGTTTGATGCTGATGATAATGGCTCACTTAGCTCATGTAGATAATTATCCTTTGTTAGAAGAGTTTTACCGTAGCCATATGGCACCATGGGTGTATATCTATTTGAGCAAACTGCAAGAACTTCCGTTACCGGATGTAATAGATAGTTTTGTGAAGCTTACTGAATGGACACTTTCTATTATCTTTAACGAATCGTTGTCATCTAATTAGAATGTCTTTTCTCAGTTTTGTACAAGTTCTCATTTCAATACAATGTTGGCTTAACATCAGGGCAAGAGCATGAGTTACCAGCTTGTTAACTTAACCTTTGATGGCCAATATTCATACTTGCGTCCTGACTATTTGATAATGTAGTTAAGCAAATAAGTTAACGAAGAAATCTGGAGGGGGCTATCTTTATTTACCCTGATAGCACTGAAACAACGTTGATAATAGAAAAGCAAAATGAAATTAAATAATCTAGCAGTGCACATTTTATTTTTGTTGCAGAATGGAAATGCAACTGGTTATGAATTAACTCGGTCTATGTCAAAAAGCCACGTATGGCGTTCATCTCATCAACAGGTATATCGTGAACTGGTCAAGCTGAATAAATTGGGGCTGGTTACGTTCACAACCGTCCTGCAAGAAGGCAAGCCAAACCGTAAACCGTATTCAATCACGGCTGCTGGTCACGCTGCTATTGAGGCTGCAAAAGACACGACTCCGATCATTTCTCCGGTTCACAGTATCCACACGGTTATGATTAAATCTGGCAACAAAAAATATTTTGAAACACTCGCTGAGCAACTGACTGCAGCGATATTATTGATTAAAACAAAAATGATAAAAGAGGATTGCCCTGTTGAGCATCTATGCATGTTCCGCGAGATTTATCATCATACCACTGAACTGGACTATTGCGCTGACGTGATAAAGCATCTTGCCAAAAAGTAGCTTAAATGGAAAAAATGATACTGTAATTTGTGGTTACAATATGGGAGTAATATGAAAAAAATCTCGAGGCTCTAAATTGAAATTTATTAACGTAGAATAAAACAATTTAAATTCGCCCATAGAGAACACCACTGGAAGCCAATTTAGGTGTATAGCGATTTCAAAAGAGAACCACTTTTCTATCAATCGCCATCCTTGAACTTTACTCCCAGTGGTGTTCTGAATGGTTAAATAATTAATAAAATTGGCATAACTCGTAATAATCGCTCAAAAATAATTCGCGATCTCATCCTGAGATTAACATTTAATAAATATGGACTATCGTTCAGGTATGGAAGCTGTATTCGCTAGAAGAATAACGAGTATAATGGGATATTAGCTTACATTTCGAGTAGCGTGACGTGGATCATTTGGATAAGAATTGTAATGTACTAGTTGGAAGCAACCTTTTAATTCAGCTGGTAAAAGTGATGGAAAAGGAAGGTTTTGACCTTAACGACTTGTTCACGGAGTCCGAATTAGACAGGGAGGCATTAGAAGCAAAACCTGAAATGATTCCAATAAAGTTGTATTTCTGCTGTGTTGAAAAGTGTTTAGCAGCAACAGAAATTGAACATTTTGGAATCATTTGTGGGGAGGGGTTCAATTTACTTTCTCCCGGAATACTCAGCTATGTGATTCACTTTTCGAGAGATTTTATTCAAGCATTAGACAATTTGCTGAGGTATTGGCCTTTAGAGGGGCCATTTAAAGGGAAAATTCACTTAGGGAGTGAAGTTAGCTTTGAACTGTTTGATATTCCTGCGACTAGTGATGTTTTAAAACGTTTTTTTGCTGAATCTATGCTTTTGTGTCTGGCTAATCTATTGAGCTTAAACTGGTCAAAGAAAAAATTATTGAAAAAAGTCTGTTTCAAGTTTGATGCTTCCCATAACGCTGCAACTTATGAAAAAGCGTTTCAATGTCCGGTTGAGTTTAATCAAACATCGAATCAACTATTTTTTCGAGATTCTGCATTAAAACTTGTTCAAACACACTATAATCCGGAGCTTTACAAAGTGGTTGAAAAACAGTGTGTACAACAGCTATCTCTATTAAAAACAAAAGAGAATACCACTGGGAATATATATAAAATACTATTTAAGTATAGTGGTGAATTGCCCAATCTAGAGCAAATCGCCTCCATGTTTGGTACGAGCTCTGCCACGCTAAAAAGATGGCTAGTTGAAGAAAATACGACTTACAGAGAAATCGTTACTTCTTATCGCATTGAACAAACATCTCGACTGCTAACAGAAACTGATATCGCTATTCAGGGAATTGCGAGCATTGCTGGTTACAAGAGTCCAACTAACTTTAGTCGCGCCTTTACAAATAGAATGCATGTCTCCCCTAGCCAATATAGAAAGCAATATAAAGTCGATAAAAAAAATAAAGCCTGAACTATGGTTCGGGCTTCAATCGTCTTCACATTAAGTTTTTTGACCAAATAGTTATTAACTGATGGAGTTAGCTGCACTATTGTAAGCGCTCCATGATCACCACATTCAAATAGCCCTTCAACGTGTATATCATCATATTTCCCTTAATGAACCGGAGATATGGTGAATGTCGAAACGTCGGAATGGCAAGCGCTGATCCTCGAGTATGAAAACAGCACGCTCACCCTCAAAGAGTTTTTACCGTCAACATCGACTGGCCACTTCCACCCTTTTAGCTAAGTGCAGCTTGATTAAGCGAGCCGGTGATAATGTCGAGCAGCTTTGTTCGGGCGCAAGTCGTTGAGAGCACCACCGAGTATCATTTTGCCAGACCTAAGTTGGCTAACATGACGTTGTCGTTTAACGAGATCGAGTTGAGTATCCCTCAGGGCATGTTGCCCGAGTACCTTGTAAAAACTACGGAGATAGCTGCAGTCATGATAATCCCGCCGGCCATTTATCTCTACCGTCACTTTGTCGACTTCCGCAAATCCATCAACGGACTGGCTGCGTAGGTTGAAAGCTAAACGACATTGGCATTGTACTCCGGTGCGCTATCATGCTCTGCAACAAAATCTAACTCTGATCCCCATTCCATGAGAGGTTATGTCATCACATAAATCTTCAATTTAAAGTGTTAACACTATCACAAAAGACGCAGAAAACACCGCTTTCACGACGACTGGTGCTCTGTCATGGTTAGGCTGTTTTTTTGTGTAATATCAAACTTGCCACTTAAAAACCACTTCTTTTAATGATCGAAATCATTTTACGACGCCCAGTCATCACCATCCAAACCAAACGCCCGGAATATTATTTCATTAGATGAACATAGTCTAATACCATTTAGTGACACTTTCCTGGCAGTTTTTAGGTCTATTATCCCACTCACAATCTAATGGCCCGGCGCATATCACGCGACGAGCCATTTTTAGTTTTGATTGCTGACCTGGAAGAGCCATGACTACAAAAAATATTTCTCAGAATGATACCGCCAATGAGCAGCTTGGCGCAGACTTAGATAATCCGGCCCGCCGAACGTTTTTCAAACGTGCGGCAGTCGGAGGGGGCGCCGCATTAGTGGCAGGCATAGGCAGCTATGCCGCAGGCAAAGGGTCCGTTCAAGGGCAAGAAGATCCCAACTGGCCTGAAGTTACCGATGATTTCAAGCCCTTTGCGCAACGTAACACAGTGTGGTCTTATGCGATAAGTCCACTGATGATGATGAAACACCCCGAACGCAATGAGCAATTTGGCCGTTTAAACAAAGACAATCCCCACTATAACTTCCAGTTGCAGGTGCCTGGATATGAATTCAAAGGCTGGGACAATACCCGCCCGGGTTTTACCCAACTGGATAATGCCCTCCAACATTCATCTTGGTTCCCCCCTTACACGACAGAGCTGCACTTGGCCGCCATTGGTGTGCCTAATAGCCGTATATACTCGTGGGATCAGTCCGATGTAGAGCACGAACAGTATCAATTCGGCTCAGAAAAAGAAGCTTCTGATGCGATCCGTTCTGCTGCCCGTTTGTATGGTGCGGTGCGCTGTGGTATTGCTCGTCGCGATACACGCTGGGATTATAACCCTATCTATGATGCCGGTGTAACCCCTGAAATGCTGGAGACGATGGAGAAACAAGGGGTAAACAAGATTCGCGATCAGAAACAAGTGGCCGGAGCGATGAAGACGGCGATGGAGCACTTCAAAGTTCAGGACCGAGAGTTGAGCTGGGAGCATGATTTTCCTTTTGTGCCCAAGACCGTCATCGTCATGGCCGTGCCTATGGATTACGACAATCTGGCAACGGCACCGAGTAAAACCTGTGCAGGTACGGCCGGTGATGGTTATACCAAAATGGCGACGCTGGCCTCAAGTATGGCCAAATTTATCAGAGGACTTGGTTTTCAAGCGGTGGCCTGCGGAAATGACCTAGGAAATTCAGTTGCTTATGGCATCGCGGCCGGTCTGGGCGAAGGCGGGCGTAACAACCAGTTGATCGTACCAGGTTATGGCCCTCGCGTACGTCTGTGCAAAGTGTACACCGATATGGATTTTATCGAGTACGACGGCCCACACAGCTGGGGGATCACCGATTTTTGTAAGAGCTGTAAAAAGTGCGGCGACGCATGCCCTAGCGGCGCCATTGACATGGCCGATGACACCCACTTTAACTTCGAGGGAGAGCATTCAGAACAACCAGGCTACTCATGGTCCAACCACGAAGGGATTAAGAAGTTTCATACCGATGCCAAAAAGTGTTTGGACTACTGGTTCGAAAGTGATACTGACTGCGGTGCCTGCTCCGCCTCCTGTACCTTCAACGAACCGGACTATTGGCACCATTGGTTCATCATGGCGATTAACCCATACACACCAAAAATTATTCACAGCATGATGGCAGAACTTCACCCGGCCTTCGGTTACGGTTCGACCCAGAACCCGGAAAAAGTGAAGAAATTCTGGAAAACAGGTGAAGGCATGCGGGTCAACTCAAGCAACCGCAATGTGTTTGGTGCGGTAGGCAAGGCATAAAGGAGCGCAAATATGGAATTAATACAGTGGTTTTCTATGGGTATCCTGTTCACTTTATCGGTGCTGGGGCTGGCGTATCTTTCTCTTAAAGTGAAGCTTCCCTGGTACGGCTGGGGAATAATGATCACAGGCTGTTTGGCTATCTTGTTCGGTATCGGCTGGGCCGGCGCCTCTTTCTTTGAAGGCGTCGCTCAATCTGGTTCGATGGGGCTGATGTTCTTCAGCATACCTGGTTTGTTGATGATCATTCTGGCCTGGCGTAAGTTCGTGCCGAAAGGCGCAATGTTGTAAACACCTATATACCCAAGTAACTCAAGCACCTTGAAATCACTTGGGTATAGAACCATAAAAATGTAATCAGCGTTGGCGGTGATCCCTCCAACGCTGATTTGTTTAACACAGTAACTCGGAGTAGGTAATGCGAGTAACTCATTCCCGTACGATAACCCTTTTAAAAACGCTGGCCTGGCTTAGTTTGCTGGCTGCCTTCGTGATCGGACAGCTTGCTTCCCAGCCAAATCACCAAGCGATGCTATCCCACTATCTGGGAGATTTARAACTGGARCGTGCGGATCACCAAAGTGAAAAACCKATTGTTTTTAACCTGGTAAAACAAAAAACTGATGACGCAGACGTGGTAGTACTAGGAGAAGGCGAAGGTTACGGCGGCCCGATGATGGTCGGAATCCTTGCGCATCATACTGATACCGGTCCCCGGATCCAGAAGYTGGTCCTGCTTTCCAACACCGAAACACCTCCCTACATAGAGCGCTTGAAAAAAAAGCACTTCTTTAACCAGTTTAACAACAAGTTGATCACCGATGATTTTCTGATTGATTCAGACATTGATGGTTATTCCGGCGCCACAATATCGGCACGCGGAATCACGTCGGCGGTGCGTCAGGCTGTTCATCTCGGCGCAGTGAACCACCTGAAAATGCCCTCGGTCTGGCAAGAAGAGCAGTGGCAGTTTGGCATAAAAGAAGCGGGCCTGTTGTTATTGGTCGCTTTGGTGGTATTTGCCAACCAGTATCAAAGCAAGCTAAGCCGGATCCTGAAAGCAATCATTCCCCTGTTGTCATTGGCATATGTGGGGATCTATACCAACGCCTCGATCAGTTTTGGCAGCCTCAGTTCAATTCTGCTGGGCTATTTCCCCAGCCCCAAGCATCACCCTATTTGGTGGATTATGATGCTGAGCGTTTTTGGCGGGATCATATTTCTTCGTCGCAACATCTACTGCAACAATCTCTGCCCTTTTAGTACTGTACAGGGGTTATTGCATAAGATAAGCGGGATCCGTCTGAATCTGACACCACAAGTCACTCGTAACGCCAGAAGCATCATTCTGACGCTGATCTGGATGTCATTGATGCTGATTTTCTTATCCCGACACCCGGCGCTCGGCTCCTACGAACCCTTCTCCATGATGTTCGCTTTAGAAGGTATGGGAATGCAGTGGTACATCTTGCCCTTCTCGTTACTGGGTGCACTGTTTATTCCTGATTTCTGGTGCCGACTGTTTTGCCCCGTGGGCTTTACGCTCAATGAATTAGTGCGCATGCGCACCAAAGCGGTGAAATCTTTCAAGCGCCCTAGCAGACTGAAAACACAATCAATTCCAGCTATCGATATAACGGAAAACAACGCTCGACAAAGCCCGAGGAGATCTAAATAATGGCCACCACTAAAAAGAAAAAGCAGCCGAACAAGTTCGCGCTAATGCTGTTCGTCGCTACAATGGCGTTGATCATCATTTTTTTCCTCCAGTCAGCACTGAAAATCGGAGAGAGCCGACTGGTAGGCGGGGCCATCGACCAAGTTCAGGCAAAAGTACAAACGTTTCAAGAAAACCAATCGCAGGAGTCCGGAAAATGACAAACACATGGCAAGTTGAGAGCGATAAAGCATACGCAGAGCTGGAGTTCGGCACGGCTGTTTATAAAGCTTGTACCCATTGTCAAAGTGCAATCGAAATTATCCCTTTGCTGTCAGGCAATACCCTGGGAGGCACGCTCTGGAGCGATGGTTTCCTGGAAACCGATCAGATGCCCAATCAGGATTTACTGGGCCGATGCCGCCACTGTAACAACATTGTTTGCCTGTCTGATCTAAAACCCTATCCGCAGCAAGAAGATCCCGCTGACACGGGTGATCACTCTTATTTGTCATTAACCCTGGCAGATTACGAGATGCTATTGCAGCAACTCGGCAACATTGCCGAACACTATCACCCCTATCTGCGACTCAAGTTCTGGCAAAGAAGTAATGATCAACGCCGTTATTCAGATCCAACAGTCCTGTTCACCGAACAAGAACAGCAAAACCTGCAGGCGCTGCTGCCCCTGCTTGGCGATGAAGATGCGGGTCGATTGCTTAAAGCGGAAATTTATCGGCAACAGGGAGAGTTTGAGCACGCTCAACGCGTGCTATCTGACCCGTTCGATCATCGTGTAAGCGAAGTGGTGATGCGTTTAAAGCAACTCGTACGCGAAAAAAATCAATTCCTTACAATGATTTTTTCCGGCAAGGCTGAAGGCAATTCAGCAACCTGCTGTAACACAACAACGAGCTGAAAAACCTGAGGCTACATAGACGGCTTGGCTAGCAAAACATATCGCATTACATGACCAAGAAAGTCTCAGTATTCCTAAAAAAATGCCTGTCAGCATCGCTGACAGGCATTCGTCCTCTGAAAAACATCATTTTTTAAATCAGTTTAATTCCGTTTTCTTTGGCGATGTCCTCTAATGAATCATCGAGGAATTTAACGTTGGAATAACCTTTATTGGTCAGCGTGGTATAGGCAATTGCTGCTCGCGATCCCCCCATACAATGAATAACCACTAAACCCGTCTTGGGGATCTGACTCAAGTGCTGATCAAGCTCTTCAAGGGGGATATTAATTGATTTTTCCAAGCGGCCTTTGCTCACTTCATCTGCAGAGCGAACATCGATAATCGTTACTTTACCGGCTTTAACTGCCTCAACAAAAGCGGTTTCTTCAATTGCCCCTTTAGCAAGCTTCTTCACATAATCCAGATTGGTAGCAATCTTTCCGGTTCCCAGAGGAAGCTGATCACTACTCCACGACGCCATTCCACCACTTAAGATGGCAACATTTTTGAACTTCCAGAATGTCAGTATCTCAAATGCTTCGATCGCCTCTTCACTGGCTTCACTGTTTGCAACGATGGTAATAGGTGCTTTCTTGTCTCTCAGCCCGTAGATGGTGCGTTTCTTCGTCGGGAATTTTTCTTTATTCCACTTTTGGTGCATTTGCACAAGCTGGGATGCAGGAAGGTGAACAGCACCTTTGATGAAGGTATCAGGAGCATCTCTGACATCAAGCACGACGTGATGCTTGTCGAGGTTCTTCTTCAGCCAACCACGATTGACATGAACGGGGTAAACCTCTTCTTTCCACGCAGGGAAGCCGTCAACATAAGCTCTTACGTTTTCATAACCGTTCATCTTGGCGATCTTTAACGCTTTAGGGCTTAGCGGACATGTTACGCCTCCGCAATAAAATACCAGTGGCGTCATTTTGTTTTCTGGTAACCAACCAAGATTTTTTTCAAGCTCACTAGCTGGCGTTGCCTTCGAACCTGGAATATGTCCAATGTTATATTTACCCTGAGGACGAGCATCACCGATGAAAAGAGGCTGACCGCCCTCAATCATTTCTTCGAGTTCGTCAGTTCCAATGATCTGTTCTTTAGGCAGTTTGACCAAAATTCGTTTGATCTTGCTGGCAAGCATGTTGTCATCAACCGTTACTTTAATCTTGGTATTAACGATAAAGTCTTCGAAAGATTCTGCGCTCTCAAGTTTTGTCTCATCGTTAAACTTGATGACGGTAACTGTTTTTGTCTTAGGGTTAACGAACTGAATCACTTTGGCTTCTAGAGAAATTGACTGGATTTTGCCACCCATTTCTGCCGCCATCAGTGAGAGCGGCATAAGAAATAGGGAAAATAATATGACTGCTTTCTTAAACATATGGATCCTCCAATGAAAAAGTTATGCATCCACTCATAACAACTCTTATAAAGAGTGAAATTAATCAGGGAAAAGTCGCGAACATGCATCGAACGTTCAAGTTATAGCATTCCATTTAGCGCCTTTATTAATTAGTGTATCCTTATATTCGCAAATGCTAATAAAAAAAACTTGAGCTTATCCACATTTTCTAAGGATTTTTATCCTTAATAAGGCTCAAACTGCAGCAAAAAGAAAAATGGGAAGGAAATCAGGCGGAAATTCTTCAGGTTTCAGGCACAAAAAAACCAGCGTTAAGCTGGCTTGATATGATTTCGATGGTCAAACACCATCTTTGAATAACGAGCAATTAATGATATTTATCGTCATTTCAAAAGGATTTAATCTAAGAGATTATGGAGGCGCGTCCCGGAGTCGAACCGAGGTACACGGATTTGCAATCCGCTGCATAGCCACTCTGCCAACGCGCCATATTTGATTGCGTACTTCTGCTTCTATGGTAAAGACAAAAGTAAGATGGTGCCCCGGGCCGGACTTGAACCGGCACAACGCGAACGTCGAGGGATTTTAAATCCCTTGTGTCTACCAATTCCACCACCAGGGCACGCAATTCTTGATTGCGGTGCTCGTAACTGATTTAAGTTAGACACCATCTAAGTACTGATTTCTTAACTGGAACATCAATACTGCAAATTATTCTTTGTTCCGATTCTCAATAGAGAATGGAGGCGCGTCCCGGAGTCGAACCGAGGTACACGGATTTGCAATCCGCTGCATAGCCACTCTGCCAACGCGCCATCGTGTTACATCTACAAGTAATCAGTTGATTACTCACCGCTTAACAGGCTCTCCCGCTGCGGTATGAAGTGTAATTTACTGATTTTTAAAAATGAGTCAATAAAATATTGTTACTTTTCAATTGAGTGGTTAAAAACCAACAAATGCAGTTAAAAAGCGTTCCATTATCGATTAAATCAACGCCACAGCCTGAATCAATGTGAAGTTACTCTAATGCGCAGATCTTATTTTTTAAGTGAGCGTATTTCTTCATCTAGTTGGTATTTTCGGTCAGTAACAATCTTTTCTAACACATTCACCCGCTCTTTCAGAGCCTGTAACTCTTTTTCCAGATCGTTATTGGTAGCCCCCGCCTGCTGATTTTTGATATGTTCAAGTTCAAGCTCTTTCATTTTAGCCATATGTTGCAGGTATCGATTAAGCCCTATAAAGGCAAAAACAATAGCAACAATCATTACAGGTAAATATCCCATCTCAAAGTTACTCCGCTAGCAATAGAACATTACCTTAATCAACCCATTGAGTATTTACAACTCATACCAATCAGGAAAAGTATATGACCAAATTCTTATTCCGATTGGTATTAGCTCACAGTAAAGAAAAAGGCCGATAATCGGCCTTTTTTAATTTGGTAACTTGGTTTGGAATACTTAGGAAACGGACCATTGGGACAAGGAACGTTTAAAGTCCTCATAGCCAAATTCATTCAGCTTTTCGATATCACCATTGGAACGCTCACAGTACACAGATGGCATTTTGAGGCCGTTGAACCAGTTCAGTTTCACCATGGTATAACCGGCGCTGTCCATAATGTGCAGGCGCTGGCCAATTTCCAGCGGCTTGTCAAATTGAGTAACGCAGAACTGATCGCCAGCAAGACAAGAGCAACTGCCAATCACGTACTGGTGTATTCCCTGCTCGCTCGCTTCAGCAATAGACGCAGGCTCATCGTAGATCAAGGTATCCAGGCGATGGGCTTCAGTCGCACTATCGACGATCGCCGTCTTGATTTCATTTTCAACCACGTCAACCACCGTCACGACAAGATCCGTCGTTTTCGTGATGATTGCTTCTCCAGGCTCCAGATAGAGCTGAACACTATGTTTTTCAGAAAACGCTTTTAACGCCGCAGCCAGTTTTTCAATATCGTAACCCGGCCATGTAAAGAACACACCGCCGCCAAGGCTAACCCAGTCTAACTGATCCAGGTATTCCCCAAACTTATCCGAGATGTCGTTCAGCAAAGCGATGAACGCGTCTTCATCTTTGTTTTCACAGTTCATGTGGAACATGACACCGTCAATCTCGCTGAAGACTGCCGGGGCAATATGATCACACTGCACGCCCAGACGAGAGAATTGACGAGCGGGATTCGCTAAATCCTGACCTGCATAGCTGACACCCGGGTTCAAACGTAAACCCAGAGATGCTTTTCCTTCAACAATATGACGGTAAGCCGCTAGCTGATTTTGTGAATTGAAGATCATCTTGTCGCAGATGTCAGCCACTTCTTTCACATCATCTTCGCTGTAGCCCACACTATATGCGTGCGTTTCACCGCCAAAGGTTTCATGGCCCAGCTTTACTTCATACGGACCGCTGCTTGTTGTGCCATCAAGATAAGGTTGGATAATGTCAAACACACCCCAGGTCGAGAAGCATTTCAGTGCTAACACCAGCTTGGCACCAGACAGCTCTTTCAGCCGTTTTGCTTTCTCAAGATTGGCAATCAACTTACTTTCATCAATCATGAAATAAGGGGTTTTTAATGCTTGCTTGTTCATCTCATCTTCCTAAAACGGAATAAAGCCGATGCAATTAACATCGGCTTAATATTTAAGTATCGAGAACCTAGGTACTTAATCACAGAAATTTTGACCAGTTCAGTCACCAATCATCGTCATTCCGTAAAGTGAGGAACGAACTTATACGGAATCTAAGGCGCACACGGTTAGAACTGGATCCCGGATATCTCGTTCCTCGATTCCGGGATGACGTGCTTCAACTAGTCAAAACCTGTGTGAAAGGGTACTAGGCACTCGATACTCGGCACTAACCACTCGATACTAAAATTCGATTACTTTAGAATCTGAATGTCTGGCTGAGCAACTTCAAGCTCCTGAACACCCCAATCAAGACCGATTGTTGGCATTAGCTCCAGGAACGGATCCGGGTTCAGCTGTTCCATATTGAACACGCCTTTACCACTCCACTCGTTACGGAAGTACATTAGTGCAGCCGTAATTGCAGGCACGCCTGTCGTGTATGAGATTGCCTGGTGTTCAACATCTTTGTACGCGACTTCGTGATCAGCATTGTTGTAGATGAATACGCTACGTGGCTTGCCATCTTTAATACCTTGCACCCAAGTACCGATACAGGTTTTACCCGTGTAGCCCGGTGCCAGTGAGGTTGGATCTGGCAAGATAGCTTTCAGTACTTTAAGAGGCTCAACCACTGTACCGTCTTGTAGCGTCACGGGATCTGGACTTAACAGACCAATATCACGCATGCAATTGAAGTAGTTCAGGTATGCATCACCAAAGCCCATCCAGAATTCAATGCGATTCGCAGGGATGAATTCTTTCATTGAACGTACTTCATCGTGCGCCATTGAGTAAACCTTGTGGCTACCCACTTCAGGGAAATCAAACTCAAGCATACGGGTGTGACAAGGTACCTGTTTCCACTCCTGATTTTCCCAGTAGAAAGAATCACCTTGTACTTCCAGCATGTTCGTTTCCGGATCGAAGTTCGTCGCGAACTTCTTACCGTGATCGCCTGCGTTCACGTCCATCACGTCGATAGTATCGATCTCATCGAACAGATGCTTCACCGCGTAAGCAGCAAATACGCTAACAACGCCCGGATCAAAACCAGCACCCAGAATACCTGTGATGCCCGCTTCTTCGAACTTTTCGCGGAATGCCCACTGTGGATCGTAAGCTTCAGGCACTTGCTGGCCTTCGCTGCACAAGTCAACCGCTACAGACGTATCCAGGTAAGAGACTTTCGCCTGGTAACAGGCTTCCATGATCGCGACATTAACCCACGGAGGACCGGCGTTGATGACGAGATCTGGCTGGACTTCTTTGATCAGTGCAACCAGAGCATCAACGTCATCTGCATTTACAGCACGCGATTCCAGTTTCTTTGATGGATCTTTCAGGTTATTGCGACCTTTGATCGACTCAATAATCTTTTCACACTTGCTCACTGTACGAGAAGCGATCGTGATATCACCTAGAACATCATTGTTTTGTGCCGCTTTATGAGCAATAACCCAACCAACACCACCAGCACCGATTTGTAAAATAGCCATAGTTATTCGTTTTCCGTATTTATTCAGAAAAAAGTTGTTGTTTACACCCCGTCGCAACGGCGACGGGGTGAATCGTTACGTTCTTTCTTAATTACCCAGCTTACTTACCTAGCGACAGTGCCAGCTGGTTAATTCCGTTCAGTAAAGACTCGAAGTCCGACATTTTAAGACAAGGGTTTAGAATCGTAAATTTAAGTGCGACCTGGCCATCGACAACCGTTTCACCCAGTACCGCAACACCCTTCACTAATGCTTCAATTCGAAGTTGTTTATTCAATTGATCTAAATCAGCAGACTGATTTCCGGTATAGCGGAACAGAACCGTTGATAACGCAGGATCTGCCAGCAATTCAAAATCATTCGAATGATTGATAAGATCAGCAACCTGCTGTGTCTGACCCAGCAAGTGATCATACATAGCACCCAGAGCCTGGGTACCCACACACTGCATCGTCATCAACACTTTCAAGGCATCAAAACGCTTAGTCGTCGCGATCGATTTATCCACCAGATTTGGCAGTAAATCATCTTCACGATTCAGATAATCGGCATGATGCAGTAAGTACTTAAAGTTCTCTTTGTCTTTAATCAATACTGCACCACAACTGATTGGTTGATAGAACAGCTTGTGGAAATCGACACTCACAGAGTCCGCTTTCTCGATACCATGCAGACGAGATTTATGACGACTCAGGATCAGAGCGCCACCGTATGCGCCATCAACATGGAGCCATAGGTTATGCTGCTCTGCAATGTCGGCCATGTTCGCCAAATCATCGATAGCACCGTGATCTGTTGTACCCGCAGTACCGACCAAAGCAAACGGCAGTAAACCATCTCGCTTCAGCGTTTCAACCGTTGTCACCAGCGCAGCAAGCTTAATCGTACCGTCTGGATTGGTATCAACACACTCAACCGCATGCTCACCCAAGCCCATCAACGATGCAGATTTCTGAACGGTGAAGTGCGACTTTTTAGAACAGAGAATACGCAGCTTAGAAGCGTAATCAGGCAGGCCATCTTTCTGGATGTTATGCCCGGAAATGGTGTCTGCCGCCCAGTCACGTGCCAGCAATAACCCCATCAGGTTACTTTGTGTGCCACCACTGGTGAATACGCCGTCGGCTTGCTCACCTAAGTTATAAACACCGCATAACCAATCAACGACCTTCTGTTCGACAAAAGTCGCGGAGCTTGCCTGATCCCATGAATCCATCGACTGGTTCAAAGAACTAATAAACGCCTCAGCAGCAATGGCTGGCAAAAGCGGCGGCGTATGCAGGTGGGCAATGCAATGTGGATGCTGAACCATGATTGAGTTCTTAGCGATCAGTTCGCCTGTCTGCTCAATAACGGTTTCCAGCGGTAACTGCTGATGATCAAGATCGATGTTGTTAATCATCGATTTTAAAATTTGCGGTTCCAGACCAGAATATGGCGCTTGTGTACCTTCAAAGACCTGCTTCAGAACTTGCGTCGTCTGATTGAGTGCAGCTTCAAAATGGTCAGCACCACCTTCACCTGTGTGAATAAAGTAAGAACGCCACTCATCTTGCTCGTTAGCAACTGCAGGCTCAACAACTTTCGCTGGACCTGCCGTCGCGATAATCGCTTTGCTTAGCGCATCGAGAGCAAAATCAATCTGCTCGCGAGTGATAATTAATGGCGGAAGGAAACGCAGAACCGAACCCTGGCGACCACCTTTTTCGATGATCAATCCACGCTCTAGTGCAGCGCGTTGAATCTTCGCTGTCATCTCCGGATCAGCTTCAGGCTCGCCGAATTTATTCTTCTGGCCGTTAGGTTTTACAATTTCAGCACCTAACATCAAGCCTTTGCCACGTACTTCTGCAATACAATCGGTGTACTGTGCAATACGCTCTAAACCTTCACGCAGGTACTGACCGGCTTGTTGTGCATGCTCAACCAGGTTATCACGGCGGATAATTTCCAACGTTTTTGCACCCGTTGCCATTGCCAGTTGATTACCACGGAATGTACCTGTGTGCTCACCCGGCAACCAGGTATCAATCGACTTATCAAAAATAAGCAGTGACATCGGCAAGCCGCCGCCAACCGCTTTAGACAGGCAAAGAATATCAGGGGTAACACCCGCTTCTTCGAACGCAAAATTATGACCGGTTTTACCGATACCGCACTGGATTTCGTCAAAGATCAGAAGGATACCGTGTTCTTTGGTGATCCGACGCAATTCTTGTAGCCAGAATGCAGGAGCCGGAATAACACCGCCCTCGCCTTGTACAGGTTCAACAATGATAGCTGCTGGTTTTTGTACACCGCTCTCGTCATCACTTAGCATACGCTCAATATAACGAAGGCTCTGTTTCGCTCCTTCCTCGCCTTTCAGGCCAAACGGGCAGCGTAAACTATACGGGAAAGGCAGAAAATGGACATCAGCCATCAAACCCTGGCGACGCGCTTTAGTATTCAGATTCCCCATCATCGCCATCGTACCGTTGGTCATACCATGGTAAGCACCATGGAAAGCTGCCATCGTATTACGGCCTGTGGTTTGCTTTGCGAGCTTGATAGCCGCTTCAACGGCATCAGCACCTGAAGGACCACAGAATTGGATACACGCGTTTTTAGCAAAATCATCTGGCAGAAAATTCATCACTTCTTTAATGAACTTGTCTTTTACAGGTGTTGTGATGTCTAAGGTCTGATATGGCAGACCTGCATTTAACTGATCGATGATCGCTTGATTAATTTCCGGGTGGTTATAACCCAACGCAAGCGTGCCTGCACCGGCTAAGCAATCAAGAAAGAACTGGCCACGGCTGTCTTCAACCATAGCACCCGAAGCTTTAACTATTGCCAAAGGCAAACGTCGTGGGTATGAGCGAACTTCTGATTCATAGTGCTCTTGGCTTAGCAATAATTCATCAGGAGTTAAATCGTATAGTTCGTGAACTACAGGGACATTTGACGCCAGCTTTAGCGCATCTAAGTCAAACACATTGTTCATGGTAATTTTCCAAAATCATTACGTCATGCACTTATCGAACGCCTTACGGCGTGAAAGAAAATCCTGAAGCCATTTCATAGCAAACAGGTACGCGCAAAATTCACATAGTCAAAATTTGACCATTCGATTTTTAATTGCACGTTCAGTATTTAACGATATTAAGTGCATACAAACACCACCGGGAATAGCCGGTGAAAATTCGAATGTTTACAGCAATAGGCTGAAATGATTTAAATCAGAAGGTTCAAGGCTCAGTAATAATACTGCAGTTAGGCAAGACAAAACTGATTTGAATAAATAAGGATTGAGTATTCACTGTTGGGTTCCTTCAATATGCGCCTGCATTATTCTTGTCAGGTCTGCGCTATTAATGCCCTTCTACTAATGAAAGTTTCATTAGTACCTACGGCACGTTGTGACATAATCGGCCTGAATTCATCACAACGCATATGTCTCAGTGATACTTCCCCTGAGATTGCGCGCAAAATATCACAATGTCGTTTTCCATGACAAGACATATTTGAAAACAAATACAACATCCGACCTCAAACAACATTATGCACCAAGTTTAAATGACTGTATTAGAAGCTAAAACTAGAAAAGCTTATTACCTCCACGTAATACTCTCATTTCTACCGAATTTCAGACATTACCCTTCAATTATTAGAATGTTCTCCTATCAAGACATGAACTAATCAGGTAAGTCCATTGTGCTGACGTTGATATCGACTACAAACAATTCTCATCACTAAACACAATGAATATCATTGGTATGTAATTCTTTAAAATTTCACTGAAAAGTTACTGGCTGATCTTCGAGGTGCAGGCGTGACCTCAGCCTTGGCAAGCTTGCGCGTTGAATTTTAGATAATAAAAAACCCCGACATTTCTGTCRGGGTTTCGTATTTGGAGCGACRCACGAGGCTCCCGATCTTCGAGGTGCAGGCGTGACCTCARCCTTGGCAAGCTTGYGCGTTGAATTTTAGATAATAAAAAACCCCGACATTTCTGTCRGGGTTTCGTATTTGGAGCGACRCACGAGGCTCCCGATCTTCGAGGTGCAGGCGTGACCTCAACCT
>NZ_JAKJSP010000047.1:0-54482 GCF_050337085.1 Photobacterium sagamiensis
GTTCATGAGTTAACGCAGTTGCCATTTGTGACACCAGGGAACATACCGAAACAAGTAATGGTACTAGAAGAGATCGCGAAGCAGTTTATTTTACCTGCTAGAAGAGAACGAAGTTACCCTAGAGTATTGAAGTGCTCAAAAAACCGATATCCCGTTAGAAAAAACAATGCCGCTCACGTTAAGTGAACGGCATTAGACCAATGTCAGGCTTTATTTTATACAATCAGCATTGTCCAAATTTTTCATCACTCAAAATCCACCTATTTACATTCTTCTACTTTACACTCAAACCAAGTGAACACCGTGTTAATTTGATTGATCTATTAAATATATGCGCACCAATGAATTAGCGAAAAACATAGCCAAATAAAAGCCAAAATGTTAAACCTATTAACCATCATTAACATCACTTGATGAAAATCAAGAAAGTGCCAATATTTAACTAGAAAAAAAGCCGACATACAAAATATGCCAGCTAATTTATGACAAGTTATGACAACGCAATAGATAATGATTTTCTCATTGCGAGCATTCAAAAACAGATCGTTTAATCACCCGCAAACATGTATCCCTCACCGTGAACGGTGACAAATATCTGAGGGTTTTTCGGATCAACTTCCATCTTAGAACGCATGCGACGAATAAGCACATCAATGGTTCTGTCATTAGGTGCTTCTACGCGATGGCTTAACATATTCAGGATCCGCTCACGACTTAGCACAACATTTGGATGTGAGGAAAAAGCCACTAACAGTTCATATTCTGCCTTAGTCAATTTTACTGGCAGGCCATTATGAGTCAGCGCGCGTTTATTGATATCAAACTGCCAGTCACCAAAACGAATCATGTTATCTTCGTGCATTTCTACCATGGTTTCATCACGTGCCTTTTCAACTAAGGCCATACGCCATAACAAGTTTTTCACCCGAACCAGTAGCTCGCGAAGTTCAAACGGCTTAGTGACATAATCATCGGCACCCATCTCTAACCCGACAATACGATCGATACTATCCGTACGGCCTGTCACTAAGATAATGCCCACTTCAGAACGGCTACGTAATTCACGAGTCAGCATCAAACCGTCTTCACCCGGAAGGTTAATATCGAGCATCACAAGATCAATTTTTTCAGTCGCCATAATCTCGCGCATTTGAGTGCCACTATCCGCCTGGCTGACCTTATACCCTTCATTTTCAAAATACCCGACAAGCTTAGTTCGGGTCACAATCTCATCTTCTACAACAAGCACGTGATGACTCATTTTTATCTCTTTATTTATATTTCGAAGGTTTTTAAAACGGCAACACAACAATTACCTGTTAACAATCTGCCATAAACAGGCCAAAGCTGTTCATGCCAACCCTTAACCTTTTTCACATCGTAGCTTTAAGATTAAACCATAAAAAATTATACGTCACCGTACTTTACGGCAGACATTCATTATTTCTGGAATATTCCACTATGAAAAAACTTTGGCAAAAGTTGATTAAACCAAGCAGCAAGTATCCAATTCTTGCATTGGTATTAGTCGGTATCGGTATTACTCTTTCGGGCACGTTTGTTGTCCACAAAGCCTTTGAAGTCACTTCGACTATCGAATTCTGTACCTCTTGCCACACCATGGAGCAGAACTACGAAGAATACAAAGAAACAGTTCATTTTAAAAATGCTTCCGGTGTTCAGGCTCAATGTGTTGACTGTCACCAGCCCAAAGACTTACCCGGCAAAGTTTTCCGTAAACTTGAAGCGGCTAAAGATCTTTATCACCACTTTGTGACCGGTAAAATCGATACGCCAGAAAAGTTTGAAGACAACCGTTTACATATGGCGCAGACCGTATGGGATCGCATGAGCAGCCAGAATTCCAAGACGTGTAAGAGTTGCCACTCCTATGACGATATGGATCATAGCAAACAGTCTGCAAAAGCGGCATTTGAGATGAAAAAAGCGGCAGCCGAAGAGATGAACTGTATCGAATGCCACAAAGGTATTGCCCACGAACTACCTAACATGGCCGGCGGTTTCCAAAAGGATTTCCAAGTGCTTCAGGTAACTGCTAATGCTCAAGGTGCAGCAACTGAGACACTTTACTCTCTGGGTGAAAAAGACCTGTATGCATCCGCTGATGCTAACGCCAAAGCTGAAGGTAAGCTTCTTCCGGCCTCTGAAATTACGGTTCTTGAACGCCAAGACGAGATGCTGAAAATCAAGGTTGATGGCTGGCTTGAAAAAGCGGGTAAAGGCCGTGTAATGACTGAATACATGGGCAAGCGTGTCTTCAAGGCAACTATCCGTGGTGATGTTAAAGCGACTGAGCAGCTAATCGAAGAGCAAACTGACAGCGCAACTGACATCGTATGGCAGCACGTATCAATTGAAGCCTGGATCACCGCTGAAGGCATGATTGACAACATTCAGCCAATCTGGAACTACGCAGAAGACATGTACGGCGCAACTTGCAATGCCTGCCACGCCGCTCCGGATCCAGCTCACTTCACAGCCAACGGTTGGATTTCTGGACTGAATGCAATGAGCGCCTATTACCGTCTAAGTAAAACGGAAGAGCGTACTTTACTGAAGTACCTGCAGAACCACGGTAAAGACACTGGCGGCGCTGGCGCACACTAATTCCTAATGGGCGGGTCTGACAAGCATAATCGCTCCCCCGCCCTTTGAAACAGAATTTTAATTTAAGGATTTCCTATATGGCGACTCAAATTCTAAATAAAGGCGTATCGCGCCGTCGCTTTCTCTCTGGCCTTGCTGCTACGAGTGTAGCAACGGTGGTTGGAACTAGCCTGCTTGCACCACGCAAAGCAATGGCTGCTGCTGATACCAAAACAAGTTTCACCGGCGAAGTACTTTCTGGCTCTCACTGGGGGGCTTTCCGCGCTAAAGTTGAGAACGGCGTTTGGGTAGAAACTGTACCTTTCGAAAAAGACCTCCACCCAACCCCGATGATCAACGGTGTACGTGAAGTGGTTTACAACCCGGCACGTGTTAAATACCCAATGGTCCGTATCGACTGGCTAAAACACGGCTTCAAGTCTGATACAACACAACGTGGTGACAACCGTTTCGTTCGTGTGCCATGGTCCCAGGCGCTGGATTTCTTCTACCACGAAATGGAACGTGTACAGAACAGCTACGGCCCAAGTGCGCTATACGGCGGCCACACAGGCTGGCAGTCAGTAGGTAAACTTCACTCTGCGGGTACCATGATGAGCCGTGCTCTTGGCCTACACGGTACTTACCTAGGCAAAATGGGTGACTACTCTACAGGTGCTGCGCAGGTTGTTCTACCTTACGTTGCTGGTGCAATGGAAGTATACGAGCAGCAGACATCTTGGCCGCTGGTTCTTGAGCATTCTAACACCATTGTTATCTGGGGTTCTGACCCAATTAAAAACCTACAGGTTGGCTGGCTAGTTCCGGATCACAGCCCGTACGCTTATTTTCAGCAGCTAGCTGAGAAAGTGAAGAACAACGAGATCAAAGTTATCTACGTTGATCCAGTTCGTTCTGAAACTCAAAAAGCGATAGGCGGTGAGCAGATTTCTGTTAACCCGCAGACCGATGTACCCTTGATGCTGGCTATCGCACATACTCTGTATACCGAGAACCTGTACAACAAAGATTTCATTGCTGACTACACCACAGGCTTCAACAAGTTTGTTCCTTACCTAACCGGTGAGAAAGACGGCGTTGCGAAGACACCTGAGTGGGCAGAAAAAATCTGTGGCATCAAAGCAGATGACATTCGCGCCCTAGCTCGCCAAATGGCCTCTGGCCGTACTCAGATCATCGGTGGCTGGTGTCTGCAGCGCATGCAGCATGGTGAGCAGTACGCATGGATGCTTGTTGTTATTGCAGCAATGCTAGGCCAGATCGGTCTGCCTGGTGGTGGCTTCGGTTTCGGCTGGCACTACAATGATGCAGGATCTACGACCTCTAACGGTCCGCTAATGTCCGGCTTTAGCGGTGTAACGGGTGTTGACCCAATTCATAACGGTTCATTCAACGGCTACTCAACGTACATTCCGGTTGCACGTTTCGTTGACTGTATCGAGAACCCGGGCAAAACCATCCAGTGGAACGGTCACGATGTGAAGTACCCTGAAATGAAGATGGCTGTTTTCTGCGGTAACAACCCATTCCACCACCACCAGGATCGTAACAAGATGATCAAAGCGTGGCGTAAGCTGGAAACCGTTGTTTCTGTCGAGCACCAGTGGACAGCGACTTGTCGTTTTGCCGATATCGTTCTTCCTGCAACAACCACGCATGAACGTAACGATATCGAACAATACGGTAACCACTCAAACGCCGGTATTATTGCACTACCAAAAGTCGTTGAACCTATGTTTGAAGCGAAAGACGATTTCGATATCTTCCGCGAACTATGTCGCCGCTTTGACCGTGAAGAAGCGTTCACCGGTGGTAAATCACAGATGGAATGGATCGAACAGATCTATAACGGTGCACGTTTGCAGGGCCGTGGTCTTGGCGTTCGTATGCCTAACTTCAAGAAGTTCTGGGAAGGCGAAGGCTTCATTGAATTCCCTGAAGGTAAAGAGTGGGTTCGTCACGAATCATTCCGTAAAGAACCCGATCTGGAGCCACTAGGTACTGCTTCTGGCCTAATCGAGATTTACTGTAAGACAATCGCAGATATGGGTTACGATGACTGTCAGGGTCACCCAATGTGGTTCGAGAAGAATGAACGTAGCCACGGCGGTCCTCGTTCTAACAAGTTCCCGCTGAACCTGCAGAGCACGCACCCGAACCACCGTCTGCACTCGCAGCTTTGTTCGTCAACTGATCACCGTGCTACTTACGCTGTTGCGGATCGCGAACCTGTATACATCAGCACTGCAGACGCGAAAACACGCGGTATTAAATCTGGTGACATCGTTCGCGTATTCAACGACCGTGGTGAAGTTCTTGCTGGTGCCGTTGTTACTGACGACTACAAATCAGGTGTTTGTCGTATCCACGAAGGTGCATGGTATAGCCCGCTAGAAGGTGGCAAGCCAGGTACACTTTGTACTTACGGTGATCCAAACGTACTGACACAAGATGTCGGCTCATCAAAACTGGCTCAGGCAACATCTGCTGCTTCTGCCCAGGTAGAGATCGAGAAATATACGGGTAAAGTACCTGCAGTAACGGGTTTCAATGGCCCGGAAGAAGTTACTGATATCAACCCGCTCTTCCCGGCGATGGATTTAGCGTAATTCGCTTTATTCGAAAAGACATCAATAGCCTGCAGTTGCAGGCTATTGATAAATTTATAGGCGATGTGAGTAACAACATTGCCTTTCTTTCCCCAAAAATAGAACCTATTCACATATAATCATTAGCAACATTATGTTTTATGTGAATATGTTTTTAAGTGTCTGGAGTGACAGTGATCATGCAAGAATTTATTGCTTTCAACGAACAACGTGCTGAAATTTACTGGTGGATGTCTTCACTATTAGCTCGTGAGTTGACGACGGAAGATTTAGTGGAATATCACGGTGACGAGATGTTCACCTTCTTGTCTGGTCTTGGTATGACACCAGAGCTTAAACAGCCTGTCGAGTCATTCCGCGAGGCAATTAATCGCTTAAAGGTGCGTGAAGATGCACAGCTTGAGCTGGCAGCAGATTTTTGTGGCTTATTCCTGAGTACACCAAAGTCTGGTGCCCTGCCATATGCCTCTATGTATGTCGGTGAAAGCGGCCTGCTGAATGACAAGCCGGCACAAGACATGAACAAGCTAATGGAGCAGTACAACATTGCTCAACATAAAGAATTCAATGAACCCGCTGACCACATTGCTGTTGAGCTGGATTTCATGGGCAACCTGATTATCCTGGCTAACCATCAAAAAGACGAAGAAAAGCGAGAAGAAGTGATGCAGGCGCAGTTGTCATTCGTGAACAACATGCTATTGAACTGGCTGCCAATCTTTGCCCAAGCATGTAAATCACGCGATAACTTTGGCTTCTATACCGCAGCTGTTGATCTGCTTGTTGCATTTTGTAAATTAGACTCGGCATTCCTTGCCGGAGAAGAATAATAATCTAATCGGTCATCATAAATACTGAACCACACTATCTCTAGTTGCCGGCATTAAATGCCGGCTTTTTTTCTTCATACCAATTCCATTAATTATCTATCCCCACTCCCTGCTTGTTATATCGGTTCAGCAAACGAACAGCTTTCATGACAATACCCTGACATTACCTGCTCGTGACTTTTATAGATTTAAACAACACTGATAACAAAGAGATATCTGCGATGCATAAACTCAATACGCTAGTAAAGCCCTCTCCATCGATGAAGAGCTGGTTTGTTAAAATGTCTTTGCCTCTGGTATTTTTATCTATGATATTGCTGGCTCCTCAAGTTAATGCCAGTGGCATAGCCGCTGATTCAATAGTTGCACAACGAGATACAGTAAACCGCATTAATTCAATCCAGCGGGATCTCACCAGCATCAGGCAGCAAACCCTGCAAGCTAACCCAGACTTGGCAGAACAATCTAAGCAGTTAGAGAGCAAGTTTCAGCAAAAAGCAGATGAAATCGGCTATGCGCCTGAAGAGTTCATAGCTAAAGCACAAGAGATCCAAGAGCAAGTTCAGGATACTTCCCTTAGCGAAGAAAAGCGCAGTGAGCTAATTAAAGAGTTTACAGCGGCCAAACAAACAATGGCGGAACAACGCCAGGCTATCATGGCCGACAAAGACCTAATGGGTATGCAGGAAAAGCTCCAGCAAGATACCTTCGCGGCAATGAAAGCCCAGGATCCCAAAACAGAGCAATTGGTTGATGAACTAAATAATTTAATCGAGACTATTCAGTAATAGCAAAGATTGGTTAAAGTGACTCACCGCGGCAAGTGTGCCGCGGTGAAGTTGGATTAGCAATCATCTTCATAATCGCTCAGATTAATTCCCATCTCCTTGGCCACATCGGCCCAGTAGGGCTCGGCTTCGCAAACACAACAATCACACCAGGGGGCAATCCCTTCATGCATACTTAACCGTTTGTTTCGTCTCGCAGTTCGGGAAATCTGATGCCCCTGCTCTTTGGTGGGGCCAGTTAGCGCTGTTACCATCGCTATTACTCCAAGCAGCCTGCTCAATATTAATTTTAATCTAAATTTGCTGACATGGACTTCGAGCTGCTCATTGGTAATTAAAGCTCAATAGCTTTATTCTGGCTAAGTAACTTCATCCCTTGGATATGTTTTACAAACCATTTCACAATTGCCAGAGCAGCAATGATAAGGCCAACAACCGGAATGACGTGAAGAGCCTTATCCAGAAAATCGCTGTGTACCCAATACTCAGCGCCAGCAACCATTCCTGTAGTAGTCGCTGCAGTTACACCCAGCACCACAAAGAAAGTAAAGAACAAGAAGAAGGTGCGAATAATGGTGTAGTAATGACTGTAAGTCAGTTCATCAGTGCCTTTATTCAACTGGTAAGCGGAATATATAACCGCAACAATGCCTGAAATCATTAAAGTTAAAGGCGTAAGAAAGCTCGCAATGTAAGCAAAGCGAACACCACTTTTATTATCACCGGACATAAATTTGACCCAATATCATCGTCGTTAATATGACAATTATCACACGAATTTCCGACACATCAAGCGAGCCCAAGTGTTACGATGATCCTGATCAAGCGTTTCCGCCAGAGTCCGCAATAACGACCTAAACAAACAAGGGACCAACCAACTATGTCGTCGTTACTGACCTGAAAAGCCTAGCCAAAATCTCTCATTAAAGACTTTAAAAAGCATTTATCCATGCATTATTATGAACCTAGTTTACTGAAGTTGCATAAAGATTGTTGATGTCTATCAAGTAATTTCCTCTTGGTATACAGAAACGTTGCACTGTGCGCTACACTCAGTAAAATGTGAACGCAAGCGATTACACAGTGAAACGCCTTTTGGGGCTAGCATTAATACCAAGCCGCTCGTTAGAGAAGCGGCTTTTTGACGTTTTATACTTTGTGAAATATCAATCGTACCAAATTGAATAAATAGGTAATTAACGGTTGCGTAGTTACTCAATTTGGTATCAGTTAAGAATTGGTCGGATCAGACCTCTGACCTACAATTATTAGAAGAATAAATATGGCAACGATTAAAGATGTTGCACGTATGGCTGGTGTGTCGACCACAACAGTTTCTCACGTGATCAACAAAACCCGCTTCGTGGCAGAAGCAACACAGAAAAAAGTACTGGCCGCCGTTGATGAACTCAACTACGCACCCAGTGCGGTAGCACGAAGCCTCAAATGTAATACGACTCGCACCATTGGTATGTTGGTAACCAAATCAACCAACCCGTTTTTTGCCGAAGTCATTCACGGTGTTGAAGAGTATTGTTACAAGGATGGCTACACCCTGATCCTTTGTAACACCGAAGGTAACTTATCTAAGCAACGTGATTACCTGCGCATGCTAGCTGAAAAGCGTGTTGATGGATTGCTTGTGATGTGCTCGGATATCGACCAAGAGCTACTTGACCTACTTGAACGTAAAAGTGATCTGCCAATGGTGATCATGGACTGGGGCCCGGAAAGCCCGCATACAGATAAGATCCAGGATAACGCTGAATTTGGTGGTTACATTGCTACCAAGCATTTTATTGAACACGGCCATGCTAAAATTGGCTGTCTGTCAGGTCATGTTGAGAAAGTCACCTGCCGTGAGCGTTTAAAAGGTTTCAAAAAAGCAATGGCAGAAGCCAATCTGGTCGTGAATGATGATTGGATTCTTGAAGGGGATTTTGAATGTGAGTCTGCTGTTGCAGCTGCTAACCAGTACATTGCAATGGACGAGCGCCCTACTGCCATCTTTTGTTTCAACGACATTATGGCAATGGCATTGATCAGTACTTTTGAGCAGGCAGGTATCCGCGTACCTGGCGATATTTCTATCATCGGTTACGACAACATTGAGCTAGCACCATACTTCTCACCACCGTTGACCACTATCCACCAGCCTAAACGTCGTTTAGGTAAGACGGCAGTCGAAATTCTGATGGAACGCGTGAAAGATAAGGATCATGCCCGACGTGTGTTTGAAATGGCACCTGAATTAGTGATTCGGAAATCTGTCAAAGACTTAAACTGATCCCACTGCGTACAACAAGAAGCCGACAAGTCATCACTTGTCGGCTTTTTTAGACACGAATATATCATCAGAAAAAATGCTCAATTCAATTTAACAGCGGCGTAAAACATATAAAAAAGCAAATAACTGGAAGCAGTATCACATTTCCAATAGCTTAGAGTAAGAACAAATACCTTATCTACGATAAACTTTATTAAGTCACGAACAAGGCAAACCACCCGAAAGAGTGGGACGCAAAGCTTCCGGCCTAAAAGAAAGTGGTTTTTTATAACTAACTTAACTTATGGTAGCGGGGTTACCGATGGATTTTTGCTCGGATACGGTCAAATTTTTACACACATTTGACAAAACTATTCGGCAACTTGCTAATCTGATTTCCTCGCTCCGATGTTAGGTGACTCAAAGTATTTTTCACCGAGAAGAAGCATGGATAAACCAGTACTAAAAGACACATTAAAATTATTTGACTGTTTAGAGTGCATTAAGTCACGCTCGATGTTTGGCGGTTTTGGTATTTTCGCCGGTGAAACTATGTTCGCTCTCGTAGTGAACGATAAACTACACTTGCGTGCAAATGCCGATAATGAACAAGAATTTAAGCAAGCCGGCCTTGAACCATACGTGTACAAGAAGCGCGGATTTCCGGTTGTCACCAAGCATTATGCTATTCCTGACCAATGGTGGAATGACCCAAGTAAAATTCTCTGCCAGGCAAAACGCTCTCTAGCGGCAGCCCAACAAGATAAAAAGACCAAAAGCAACACCGGTCCTAATCGTATCAAAGACCTTCCGAACTTACGTTTAGCCAATGAACGAATGTTAAAGAAAGCAGGCATTGATACCATAGAACAACTTTTTGATCTTGGCGCACTTGATGCCTACAAAGCTTTACAGCAAACGCATCAAGAATCATTAAATGTCGAGTTGTTATGGGCATTGGAAGGTGCGATCAGTGGTAAACATTGGTCTGTTATCACTGAACAGCGACGTACCGAGTTGTTGTCTGCGTTACCATAATCAATTGATCAACCATGAAAGAGGCGCATCACGCCTCTTTTTTTACCTCACAGATCTCTCTGTCTCTGCTTCTCCAGCAGACTATGCATAAAAGCTCGTATTACCTTATGTCAGGCTATGTCAAATATTGAACCCTCTCACAAAGCTGCTCATAAATGCATCAATAAGCTTTCAATTAATATGAAGGTTTGTAAAATCATGCGAGCATTATTTACTGAGAGGTTGCTATGTTCTGCTCCAAGCCTTTCCCGGGTCAAACAGATCACATATTTAGAGACAAATTTTATAAGTGGCCAAAGCTACTTCGCAGTTTGATCTTTATCAGTTTGCTACCACCGTTAATGGCGATGTTTTTTGTTTACAACCAGTTTGCACCGTTAGATCTGCTGTATGACACTCTTACCATCATTGGTGCATTTAACCTTTTAATGCTGTTTTGGGGCTTAATCCTTAAAATAAGAGCTAAAAAATATTGGTACCGTAATTACCATATTGGTAAAACCATGTTGTTAGCTTTACTTCCTGTGGTGGCCTGCGGTTATTTGCTAGCCACAGAACAACCTGATTCGCGGGTTGCACAGCAAGTTGAGATTCAAAGTGTTGAAATAACCATCAACTAATCGAATTAAAAGATATATTTCATAAATTCCTGAAATATTCATACCCTTAGCCCGGTCTTTGTTGCTGCGTTGGTATAGCATTGAGTTATGCCAGAACAACTACAGCAATAAGGATCCAAAGTGCGTATTTCAACCAAGCCTCGTTATTCCTTTTCTATTAAACCATTACTTTGGCTTCAAAAACGCCATTATGGGGAAGTCTTAAACCCCGCCCTGCTGTGGGGAAGACGTCCGGCACTGTTCTGGCTAGTTGCGGGTTTCTTTGGTTTTCTCGATCGTAAGTCATCACCTATCTCTCCCGTGATCCGCTCTTTAGTTGGTGTACGCGTATCACAGCTTAACGACTGTGCCTTCTGCGTTGATGCCAACGGCATGAAACTCGCCGAACGCTGCAACTCTGTCGAAAAAATTACAGCCCTTGCCCACTGGCAGCAAAGCGAATTATTCACAGAGCAAGAACAGATTGTTTTAACCTATGTGGAAGCGATGACGATCACAGGCCAGCGCGTTAGCGAAGAAATGATCGCCAATCTTAAAAAGTGGTTTGATGAAGATAGTATTGTTGAGCTGACGGCGTTAGCGGCATTCCAGAACTTATCCGCTAAATTTAATACGGCGCTTGATGTTCCTAGTCAAGAGCTATGTTCTTTACCTATACAAGTTGACGATGAGAAGGATTCATCAGCAGCTGAATCACAAACTAAATAGCAGAGGTGTCATCATGGATAGAAAAAAACTCCTGCTCCTCGTTACAATTATCACCCTGATTGGGCTCTGGTTCGCGTTTGATCTGGGGCAATACTTCACCCTGGAACAAGCTAAGGCTCAGCAACTAGCATTAAAAGACACCATTGCCGAACAACCTTTCTTGTCTAGTCTGGTGTACTTTGCCGTTTATGTGATTGTAACGGCTCTGTCATTGCCCGGTGCCGCCATCATGACGCTGTTAGGTGCTGCATTATTTGGTTTCTGGTGGAGCTTAGTACTGGTGTCTTTTGCCAGTTCTATTGGCGCAACGTTAGCATTTTTATTCAGCCGCTTTATTCTACGTGACTGGGTACAAGCTAAATTCGGTAATCGTATTGCTCCGATTAATGCCGGTATCGAAAAAGACGGGGCTTTCTACCTGTTCACCCTGCGTTTAATTCCCGTGTTCCCATTCTTTGTGGTAAACCTGTTAATGGGTTTAACCCCGCTGAATACCCGTATGTTCTACGTTGTGAGTCAGTTAGGTATGCTGGCAGGTACCGTGGTGTATCTCAACGCAGGTATGCAGTTAGGTGAAATTGAAACATTGAGCGGTATTATTTCAGCGCCTGTATTGGCCTCTCTTGCACTGCTGGGAATTTTCCCTCTCATTGCTAAGTTCATCATGAACATCATTACCCAACGTCGCGTATATGCTGACTGGCAGCGCCCTGATCAGTTTGATCAGAATATGGTGGTTATCGGTGCGGGTGCCGGCGGCTTAGTGAGCTCGTATATTGCCGCAGCCGTTAAAGCCGAAGTAACCCTTATCGAGAAACATCAAATGGGGGGGGACTGCCTCAATACCGGGTGTGTACCATCAAAAGCGATTATCCGCGCTGCACACTCCATGGCTGAAATTTCCCGTGCCCATGAATTTGGTATCACAACGGATAAGCCACAGGTCAATTTTGAACAGGTGATGGCACGTATTCATAACGTTATTGCTAAAATCGAACCCCACGACTCGGTCGAACGTTACTCCAAGCTAGGGGTTAACTGTGTCAAAGGCGAAGCACAAATCCTTTCCCCATGGGAAGTGGAAGTGAATGGCAAGCGCATCACCACCCGTAACATTGTTATCGCAACAGGTGCCCGTCCATTAGTCCCTAATATTCCAGGACTGCAAGATGTTAATTACTTAACGTCTGATACAATCTGGTCGCTTAAAGAGCAGCCAAAACGCTTGCTAGTACTTGGCGGGGGCCCGATTGGTTGTGAACTCGCGCAGAGCTTCAGTCGTTTAGGTAGCCGGGTAATCTTAGTCGAAATGGCGGAGCAACTACTCATTCGCGAAGATAACGACGCCTCACTTTTAGTCAAAGCAAGCATGATCAAAGATGGAGTTGACATCAGACTTGCCCATAAAGCGATACGCTTCGAGTCAGTTTCTGAAAAAGGTCTCACGCAAGACGATGACACACATGTTCAACGCGCTTATCTGGAAAACAACGGTGAACAAGTCATTATTGAATTTGATGCCGTTATGCTCGCCCTTGGTCGCGTGGCAAATGTTCAGGGTTTTGGTCTTGAACAGCTCGGTATTACGACAACAGAACGTGGCACCGTTGAGGTGAACGATTACCTGCAAACCAAATATCCTAATATTTTTGCCGTCGGTGATGTGTCGGGGCCTTTTCAGTTAACCCACGCAGCAGCACACCAAGCATGGTATGCCGCAGTCAACGGCCTGTTTGGCCAGTTTAAGAAATTTAAAGCCGATTATTCCGTATTGCCCGCGGCGACTTACACCTCACCCGAAGTTGCCAGAGTCGGTATTAACGAAAAAGAAGCGCAAAACAAAGGTATTAACTATCAAGTTGTTACTTATGGTATCGACGATCTTGACCGGGCGATCACAGACGGCGAAGATTACGGTTTTATCAAAGTGATCACCCCGAAAGGTAAAGATAAAATTCTCGGTGCAACAATTGTCGGCAATAATGCCGGTGAGCTACTCGCTGAATTTACCTTAGCCATGCGTCATGGGTTGGGGCTGAATAAAATACTGGGAACGGTTCATCCCTACCCGACCATGAGTGAAGCCAATAAGTATACGGCAGGTGTCTGGAAACAAGCGAATGCACCACAGGTGCTATTGGCTTGGGTGAAAAAGTATCACACCTGGATGCGGCACGAAAAAGCCTCGGACAAAAACCAGTCAGAAAATATAAAAGCACAAACAATCAACTTAGAAGAAACAGCAAATATAAAATCAGCGGCAGTATTAAACGAGAATAAGGACATTCAATGAAAAAACTAGTTATGGGGCTGGCACTATCGCTAGCCTCTTGTTTGGTAAATGCAGAACAAGCTTCAACTCAGCAGTCTGAGCAATGGCAGCTTATTGAAAGTAAAGCGAGCGGGCAAACGGTCTATTTTAATGCCTGGGGCGGCAGTCAGGAAATTAACGACTACCTGCGTTGGTCAGCGAAGCAACTTAAGCAGCGTTACAACGTCACACTTAAACATGTGAAAGTGGCTGATATCGCAGAAACCACCCAACGACTACTGGCTGAAAAGACGGCCGGTAAAAACAGCGACGGCAGTGTCGACCTGGTTTGGATCAATGGCGAGAACTTCCGTTCAATGAAACAAGGAGAGTTATTGTTCGGGCCTTTTGTCGAGCAACTTCCTAACTGGCAATATGTTGATCAGCGTCTGCCGGTTTTCGAAGATTTCACCGAACCAACGGAAGGATTAGAAGCCCCCTGGGGGGTCGGACAGCTCGTTTTCATTCATGATAAACAGACGCTGAATAACCCACCGCAAAGTTTTGCTGAGCTGCTAAGCCTGGCGAAAGCGTTCCCAGGTAAAGTCAGTTACCCTCAACCACCGGAGTTTCATGGCAGCAGTTTCTTAAAAGCAGCTTTAATTGAACAGACTGATGATAAGCCCGCGCTTTATCAACCAATTGCTCTGAGTAAAGATAAAGCACGCTTTGACCGGGTCACTGCACCATTGTGGCAGTACCTTGATCAGCTTCACCCGGTAGCCTGGCAACAAGGTCAGCGTTTTCCATCAGGTACAACCGAAACAATTCAGTTATTGGATGATCAGCAGCTACTATTAGCCATTACATTCAACCCGAATGCAGCTAATGCTGCGATTGAACACGGTACGCTAGCAGAAACAGCCCAGGCTTATGCTTTCAACCAAGGGGCACTATCAAACATTCATTTTCTAGCCGTTCCATGGAATGCATCAGCGAAAGAAGGTGCTCAGGTAGCCATTAACTTTTTGCTAAGCCCTGAAGCTCAAGCACGTAAAGCAAATACCAGCATCTGGGGCGATCCTTCGGTACTGAAAGAAGAGGCTCTAGATAGTGGCAGCCGGGGTTTTGCATTATTCAAACCCGTTGCCGAGCCTCACCCAAGCTGGCTGACAGCGATTGAACAAGAATGGCAGCGCCGGTACGGGCATTAATCCTAGAGACTAGAATCTAGAATCTAGTTTCTAGTTTCTAGTTTCTAGTTTCTAGTTTCTAGTTTCTAGTATACGAGTGTCGAGATCCTGGAAACTCGGCACTCTTTTTTCATAATTCATCAGGAATAACACTGATACGCATGCAGCTATTTTATTTGTACAACATTCAAGTCACTCACGCTTTGAGCCTGCCATGATCCGTTTGCTTTACCTGGCAACCATTGTGATATGTGCACTGCCCTTACTACCCGGCGTAATTGGCATTGCGATCCCGGCTTTTTCCTGGTTACCCGCACTTGGCTTAGATTCCCCGAATCTGTCTGCATTTACCTCGGCCTTTCAGTGGCCCGGCCTTATCCAGTCCATATTGCTGACACTGCTTTCTGGTGTCGGCAGCACCATGCTGGCAACCACATTTTGCTTTCTGATTTTACAGGCGAACTGGAACAGTTCGCGTTGGCAACGTATTGAGCATCTGATCGCCCCCATGTTGTCGCTGCCTCATGTGGCATTTGCCATTGGTTTTGCCTTCACGTTTTCCCCGACAGGATGGTTATTCCGCCTGGCTGAAACCGCTGGCATCGACACCTCGTCACTGTTCGCTCTCACCCAAGATCCTTATGGCATCGGGTTGATGCTGGCACTGGCAATTAAAGAAACCCCTTTTCTGTTATTAATGAGCGTTTCAGTACTCCATCAAATACGGATCAATCAATTACAGGCTGTTGCTTCCGGTCTAGGCTACAGCCACAGCGATAGCTGGCTAAAAGTCATTTTGCCGCAGTGGCTACCTAAAATGCGCATGCCCATCTATGCCGTATTAGCTTATGGCTTGTCCGTGGTAGATATCGCCATGATCTTAGGCCCGTCACGCCCGCCAACATTAGCGATATTAGTCTGGCAATGGTTTAATGAACCCGATCTTACCCAGATCCCCCGTGCAGCTGTCGGTGCCATCATATTACTTGTGCTTTCTTTCACTGTATTAGCATTGGCTCGTCTGATGGAATGGCTGCTTTTCGAGATTAAGCGACAATGGCAATATTCAGGTCCGTCATCCAAAAAGAAGAAATTATTTTTACCAGGTGTTCACTTGCACTGGCCCTTTACGATTGTGCCTGTCATCGTGGTTCCAGTGCTGATCATCTGGTCTTTTGCCCAACGATGGCGCTTTCCTGATCTGCTGCCCAGCCGCTATAGCACACGTTTCTGGCTACAAGAAAGCGAGTCTTTAATACAACTGGCATCTAATAGCATTTTGCTGGCACTCAGCAGTGCATTTATCGCATTAGTGCTGGCTATCGGCTGTCTGGAACACCGACAAAAATACCAGCGAGGAGTACCAACCTGGCTTATTGCCTTGCCTATGGTGATCCCCCAGCTTTCTATCTTATTTGGCATTCAGGTTTCCACTTACCTGTTTACCGGGCAGCACTTTTGGTTATGGGTGATATGGAGCCACGTTCTTTTCGTTTTTCCATACCTTTATCTGGCATTAGACGGGCCATGGCGATCTTATGATATTCGTCTGGACCAGTCAGCCCGCAGTTTAGGCTTAAGTGCGTGGTCTGCCTGGTGGCGAGTAAAACGTCCACTCATGATGCCTGCTATCTGGCTGGCTCTTGCCGTTGGGATGAGTGTGAGCCTGGCGCAGTACCTGCCAACCCAAATCTTAGGCGCGGGACGTATCTCGACCTTAACAACTGAAGCGGTGGCATTAGCCAGTGGGCAGGATCGCCGAGTCAGTGCAATTTACGGACTATTACAAGGGTTATTACCTTTAATTTTCTTTACCCTGGCGCTTATTGCCAGTCGCTTCTCGGGAAACTATTCCCGTCGCAGTCAGCAACAACGGAGTACCGACACGGATGACCTTATCTGTGGAAAACCTCACTATAAGTAATGGTACTATGCCGCTTATTTCGTCTGTTAGCTTTACCGTTAATCACGGTGAAGTATTGACCTTAATGGGACCAAGTGGCTGCGGTAAATCCAGCATGCTCAGTGCGATTGCCGGCCATTTAAGCCCAGTGTTTACCCTGCACGGTCAAATTTCTCTGAATGAAAGTTCGATGAACGAACTGGAGCCTGATCAGCGCCGAATTGGGCTCCTGTTTCAGGATGATCTGCTCTTTCCTCACCTGAACATATGGGAAAACCTGGCCTTCGGCCTGCCCCGGCAGATAAAGGGAAGTAACCGAAAAGAACACGCCATTTCGACCCTGGCACAAATTGGATTAGAAGAACTTGCTTATCATATGCCAACTGAAATCTCAGGCGGTCAGCGAGCCCGCATCAGCCTGATGCGTACCTTATTGGCGAAGCCTGAAGCGGTTTTACTTGATGAACCTTTCAGTAAATTAGATAAGGAGTTACGAACCGCTTTCCGGCAGTTTGTCTTTGAGCAAATAAAAGCACAGAACATTCCAGCGTTGATGGTCACCCATGATGATGACGATATTCCCGATGGTGGTAATGTATTACGCTGGCCTTGGAACAAGGAGACTCGTCATGATTGATCGTTATGCCATTAAAATAATTCGCCGGCCTTTACAAACGGCTGCAGCCCTACCGGATAAAATTGGGATCACTGCCAATCAGGTAACAATAACCGGATTCTTGGTGGGATTACTGGCACTGCCCGCCCTCGCCTTTCAACAATATGACTGGGCTTTGGCTTTTATTCTCATTAACCGATTATTTGATGGTTTAGATGGCGCGATAGCCCGTAAACAAGGCATCACTGATTGCGGTGGTTTCCTCGATATTACCCTGGATTTTCTTTTCTATTCCATGGTGCCATTTGGCTTTGTTCTGGCTGATCCTGGCGCGAATGCAGTTGCTGGTGCGTTTTTGATTTTTGCATTTATCGGTACGGGATCAAGTTTCCTCTCTTTTGCCATCATGGCAAGCAAGCTCAATATCGAAAACCTGGTGTATAAACAAAAATCGCTTTACTACATTGGCGGCCTGACCGAAGGGACAGAAACAATTGCCTGTTTTATCTTGTTCTGTCTATTCCCACAGCATTTCTCAACTATTGCCTGGATATTCGGTACCTTGTGCTGGGTTACAACAGCAACACGGATCTGGGCAGGCTATCAGACATTGAGAGATTAATAGATACATTTATACCCAAACTACTTCAAGATGCATGATTCAGAGCTTTCTCTGGGAATTCAATTCAAGCGAAATGTGAGTAGGAATGGTATCCCCCTTTCAAGCACATTTCGCGCGGGAGTGAGTTTCCAGAGAAGCTCCCAAGGGGCGAGTTTCAGTGGCTTTTATACTGCGTTAGCCATACTTCAAATAGAACCACTATTCGCTCATATGGCTGCCTTGCCTAAAAACCACTGAATTCTCGCTGAACACGGCATCTTGAAGTGGTTTGGGTATATACCCAAACCACTAAGGCTCGAATTTCGCCATACTTACGAAGTTGAAAATAACTTCTATACTTCAGATTGACTTTTCAGGCCATGGTATTGACGAGTTATACCGTGCCAGAGAAAGTCGCCGAATAGGAAGAATCAGTATGGTTAAAAGTCTCACTCAAAAGGTTATCTTACCACTTGTCATATGCTCATCGGGCGTTGGGATCAGTGCCGCTGAAGATGACGTTGAAAAAATCATTGCTAAAGCAAGATCTGCCGCGCCAACTTCAATTAGTGCGAATGCGACCGTAATTGCTAACGGTAAGGTAATTGCCGAGGGCAGTAATGGCTGGACGTGTCTGCCAGACACAATGCCGAAAGACGGTGCCCCCATGTGTAACGATGCATTATGGATGACAATGTTAAATGCAGTTGGTAATAAAGAACCTTTTGAAGCAACCGGAATCGGGATTTCCTATATGCTTCAAGGGGATCAGGGTGCCGGCCTTAGCAACTCAGACCCTTATCACCCTGACCCCAAAAAAGCCGCGGATTATACCGAAACTGGTCCGCATTTGATGATAATCCTCCCCAAGGAGTTACTTGAGGGAATAACCGATGATCCCAGTACGGGCGGGCCGTACGTGATGTGGAAAGATACCCCCTATAGACACCTCATGGTGCCTGTAGGAGATAAAAAGTAAATTGATGGAACCCGTTATCGTTATATAACCAAACCGCTACCTACTCAACTTCCGAAAAATCATAACGGGTATCTTCACCCGAGAGGACGGTGAGTTTTGTCCATTGGCTATCGGATTTCGCAATCGGGATCTGATTATAAAACTCAGGATGATCTCCCTGGATAGCACCTCCGCTCTGATCAATGCCCGCATCAGTACAGCTAAATGCCAGCGTATATTGCCCCGCGGCAAGGTTACCAAAGACGTAGGCATTACTGTCTTCCCCCTCGTTAGGATCAAGTAACGTCGAGGCATATGGCATCAAAACATTTTCAGGAACATCAGTATCAATATCAGGGTCAAATTCATCACCCATGGTCATGCTGCTCAATCCTTCACCGCTATAGCCCCCTTGATAGAGATAAAGCGTATTGCCACTATCGGCGAAGCAATCACCAGCAGAAAATAGATTAATGTCTACCGTGCCGCTGATACTGCCCACGGTGGCGGTATCTACAATGCTAATGCCATGGGGTTTGAGATTGTAATTGTCGCCTCCGCCGTTATTAACAAGAGAGGAACGCAGTTTAATATCGATGGTATAGGCTTGATTATCTTTCTGGCTGACCGTAAATTTTCCGAGCTTAAGTTTATTACTGGGGGTTTTCAAAGGCTTAGTGCCTTCGTCATATTCCTTCACCCAGCAATGGTCGGTCGGCCCAGCAGAACCATCAGCACCATCAGCACCATCAGCAGCACTCTGGGAGCAGCCGGAAGTATTTACGGTCAAGCTGTAATCCCCCACGGGCACTTCAGCGCCATTGATGATCCGTTTACTTTTACCTTTCTGATAATCCATCAAATTGATACGTATAGGGTTAGCTTTATTCTTAGCATCGGTTACGAAGATAGTTTGTGAGTTGGACTCATCAACTTCTTTATCAACATCTTTATTGTTTTTATCACCCGTATAACTATTTAAAGTGATGGATTCGAAAGTCACCCACACCTCCTTCACACCATCAGCCGGCGCATCGGCAATCGAGAAAGAAACCTTAGCGGTTGGTGCTGAATCGGAGGAATCGCCACAGCCACTAAGGCCAAATAGGGCAATGAACAGAGCAGACAGGGGAAATAACGGTCTCATATGCACATCCTTGCTGGAAACAGAGGGCCTATCAGGATTGTAGTCGAGGTTCCGTTGAATGTAATACCAAATCCATTAATTATCTGATCAATTCCGCGAGCATTAATTAATGGAGTTGGTATCATTGGCAATTCAGCTAACAGTATTCAACATCATGACTAGCGCATCCATTCGCGGTGTAACTGTTCGCTGTCACCCAAGTAATCGAGCAACCACTCAAGTGCCGGGTTCGAATTCTCGGTGTTCCAGGCCAGGCAGCACGGACTGACAGGCGGTTTATTCACTAACTGTTTTTCCACCAGCTCTCCAGTTTCAATACGAGGCATCGCCATATGCGCAGGGACCACGCATACGCCTAGCCCGGCCTTTAAACACTGCAAGGCACTGTGCCAATTTGGCACCATGATACGCCGCTGGTTATCCATCAGCCAGGTTACGCGTTTAGGCAAGGTTCTGGATGTATCTTCAATACAGATGGCGGGATACTCCGCAAGCTCATCAGAGCCAAGTTTATGCTCGGTATTTGCTAACGGATGATCTTTGCAGACTACAAACTTCCAAGACAGTGTGCCCATATCGCGGTAATCGAAATAACCACCAACAGGGACTGCGGCAGTTGCACCAATCGCAATATCTGCACGACCATCAGCCAACGCATCCCATACACCGTTGAACACTTCCATGGTCAAATGCAGCTCGACATCGGGAAAGGCCTGATAAAAGTCACGAACTAAGGTATTCACCCGACTTTCACGCACAACCGTATCTAACGCGACCGAAACGCTTTGTGACCAGCCGTTGGCTACCCGTTGGGTCTGTAATCGCATCTGTTCCATCTGTTTGATCAGGTTGCGTGCTTCTTCGACAAAAAACTCGCCGGCGGGGGTTAATTTCACCTGTCGGTGCATGCGGACAAATAAATCGACAGCTAATCGCTCTTCTATTGACCGCACGGTATAACTGATTGCGCTTGGCACTTTGTGTAATTCTTCTGCGGCGGCAGAAAAGCTACCGCGCCTGGCAACAACATCAATAACTTGCAGATCATTGTACGAAAACATATCAAATCAATTTTTTTGAAAGCAATGTTGAAATATTACCGTTTCACAGCAAGGAAAACCACAACTACACTTGCGAACAATGTTATTTCAATAAAGTTAACCACAATGAAAAACCAACCTTCAAAAGTCACCTTAAGCTGGTTTGCCTGCCTAAGTATGTTAGGTTTTCTGGCTACAGATATGTATTTGCCGGCATTTGCGACTATTCAAGAAGATTTCAACACCACACAGTCGCTTATTGGCTTATCCCTAAGTATATTCCTTTTGGGAATGGCGCTTGGTCAGCTGGTCTACGGCCCGTTATCGGATCGAATTGGCCGTATCAAAGTTCTTCTGGGGGGGATGACCCTATTTAGCATTGCATCAGTACTATGTGCTTTTGCTCCGACTGTCGAACTGTTCCTTGCAGCACGTTTTACTCAAGCTTTAGGAGCCTGTAGTGCCACCGTCATCTGGCAGGCTGTTGTTGTTGACCGCTACGAAGGTAAGGTATCTGAGCGTATTTTTGCGACGATCATGCCGCTTGTCGCTTTATCTCCGGCCCTTGCCCCACTGGTTGGCGCACTGCTTGAAGGTCAGTTCGGCTGGCGTAGCATCTTTATTTCTCTGGTTGGTTTTGGTGCTGTTTTGGCTGTTATGACACTAAAAGAGACTGAAAGCGCACCCATAAGCAAAACGCATAAAAAAGTGACCATCCAGTTACGCCGTGATTATAAGCAAATTCTAAGTTCAAAAAAATTCGTCGGAAACATGCTTATTTTTGCTGCCTGTTCTGCTGCATTCTTTGCCTACCTGACTGGCTCTCCTTTTATAATGGGGGCTATGGGTTATTCAGGTGCTGATATCGGCCTGAGTTATGCGCCACAAACTGTTGGCTTCATTATCGGTGGCTACGGCTGTCGTACTCTACTGAACCGCTTCGAAGGCAAGCAGATCTTACCTTGGTTATTAAAACTCTTTTTCGCAAGTGTGTTGGTAATGTTCCTTATTTCAACCAATACTGAGCCAACGACTATCTGGCCGATCCTTATTCCATTCTGCTTCCTTGCTGCTGCCAATGGTGCGATTTATCCGATTGTTGTTAGTCAGGCACTGGAAGACTTCAAAAACTGCAGTGCGACTGCAGCAGGCTTGCTGAATTTCCTGCAAACCATTATCTGTTTCGCTGCAAGTGGCGTTGTTTCTGCTTTCACGGCAAAAGGCTTGATTACGGTAACAACGGCAATGTTCGCTGCAGGTTTTGTCGCAATCATTGGTTTTGCACTTGTTGTGCAGGCTCGTCGTCAGACAGTGCAACAGGTACAAACCGCATAATTGCATTTCTGAACAGTCACATTTGCATAATTAGTTGAGGCTGCCTTCGGGCAGCCTTTTTTGTTGCCTCAAATCCTTATTTTTTAAGCCATTGGAATGACTAAAATCTCGCAGTCACTTTCTTTGCCCCGCCATGAATCCACACCACTAAGCAGTAATCAGCAGATATACGGCAGCTTATTACTAGTTTTCTTTTAATAAGTCAGTCAATATTTATTCAAACGGAGATCTTTCATGCTTCAGGATTCCAGCTCTACAAACAGCCCGAGCAAAACTACAGCAGAAGACAAAAAATAGCTATTGATCAGGAATATAGACATGATGAGCGATATTGAAAATGGTTTATTTACATGCTTATCATTTCCTGCTGACTGCGATGGACTCAGTGACTGATCAAAAAAAATCGTCATGAATATCTAAGCGTTGGATTATTTATTTCATTAACAACACTTAGCTAATTCAGTGGTTAAACCAGTCATTAACCCTGAAAAACGAACAATTGATATACAAACAAGTAACAAAAGCGATTTTTTATACGTTTTTCTTGCATAAGATCCCATTATGGGTAGTATAAACACCCGGTGACAATTAATGCAGCATATTGGCATGAGTATTCAAGTAAGCGGTATCAACAAATTCTACGGAAACACACAGGTTCTTCACGATGTGAATTTCACCTGCCACACAGGAGACACCCTCGTGTTGTTAGGCCCAAGTGGTGCAGGTAAAAGCTCACTACTGCGGGTACTGAACTTACTGGAAACAGCAAATAGCGGTGAACTGAATATCGCCGACGAAGCATTTAATTTCGCCACTGAAGTGCAAGAAAAAGATGGCTTAAAACTACGTCGTAAGGTTGGTATGGTTTTCCAACAATATAACCTGTGGCCACACATGACAGTTCTGGAAAATTTAGTGGAAGCCCCAGTGAAAGTTGCTGGTATGAATAAAGAAGGCGCACATAAAGAAGCAATGAAAATTCTTGTGACGTTGCAACTGGCAGATAAAGCGGATGCCTGGCCGATGCAACTTTCTGGCGGTCAACAGCAGCGTGTTGCAATTGCCCGTGCTTTAATGATGAAACCTGATGTACTGCTTTTTGACGAGCCGACAGCGGCACTGGATCCGGAAATCACCAATCAAATCGTCCAGATCATTAACGAGCTAAGTGAAACCGGCATCACCCAGATTGTAGTCACTCATGAAGTTGAATTCGCAAAAAAAATTGCAAGTCATGTTCTGTACCTTGAGAAGGGATACATAGTAGAACATGGTACGAAAGATGCGTTCCATACACCAGCAACCCCTGAATTTGCGGAATACCTGACTCACTGATGAATAGCTAATTTGCATAGTCCCTGGCGATTCAGATATTTCTATATAGTGATATAACACCTTTATTTATTTCTATTAACCCAGATATTTCAGCAGACATAACAATGCCTAGTCTCTTCTTAAAAAGAGCCTGCTGAAAGCTGATTTTTCATTAATTAATGGTTGATGAAAAACAAAAACGCACGGAGTATCGCGATGAAAAAGATTTTATTAGCAACGTTAATTGGCCTGGCTTCAGCTAATGCAGTTGCGCAGGAAGAGATAAAGTTCGCGATGGAAGCGACTTATGCACCATTTGAATTCGTTGATGAAAACAATCAAATCCAAGGTTTTGACGTTGATTTAGCGAACGCGTTGTGTGATGAGATCAAAGCAAAATGTTCTTTCCATAACCAAGCATTTGACAGCTTAATTCCTGCGTTAAAGTTCCGTCGCTACAACGCAGCGATTTCTGCAATGGATATCACTGAAGCCCGCAGTAAGCAAGTTAGCTTCACCAATGCTTACTACGATAATGCAGCGGCATTTGTTGCACTTGGTGACAACGTTGCTGATCAAGCTGCACTTAAAGGCAAGCGGGTTGGTGTACAAAACGGCTCAACACACCAGAGCTTTCTGCTTGAACAAATGACAAACGTAACTGCAGTGCCATATGCAAGCTATCAGGATGCTTTCATTGATATGCAAAATGGCCGTATCGACTCTGTCTTTGGTGATACTGCTGTTGTCGCGGAATGGTTCAAGAGCAACGATAAGCTCAGCTACGTCGGTAAGCCAGTCACGAACACTACCTATTTTGGTAACGGCTTTGGCATCGCTGTTAATAAAGACGATCAAGAATTAGTTGATAAGCTGAATACTGCACTTAAAACAGTAAAAGCTAATGGCCAGTACCAGGTTATTTTTGATAAGTATTTCGGTAAGTAATATGGCGTTTTCAGGTTACTCTTTGTCGCTCGTAGAAGCAAGCTGGATAACCATTCAGCTTGCATTTACCAGCTTATTAGTTGGCTTAGTGCTAGCTGTTTTGTTTGCAGGTGGCGAGATGTCGCGCCACCGCGCTATTTCTTGGCCGACGACGGCACTTGTAACCGTTCTTCGTGGTTTGCCTGAGCTGTTAGTGGTGCTGTTCATCTTTTTCGGCTCAGGTCAGATATTCTTTATGATCACGGGCGACTATGTCGAAATCAGCCCATTTTTATCAGGTGTCATCGCGCTGTCATTAATTTTTGCCTCTTATGCTGCGCAAACATTACGGGGCGCATTAAAAGCGGTTTCAAATGGTCAGCGGGAAGCCGCGAGTGCATTAGGGATCAGCCGCTTTCATGGTTTTACACGAATTGTTTTACCACAGGCGGTTAGACATGCCCTACCCGGATTAACCAACCAATGGCTGGTTTTGTTAAAAGATACAGCGTTAGTTTCATTGATCGGCGTCACCGATTTGCTTAAGCAGGCACAGTTAACGTCTGCTGCTACGCACGAAAGTTTTACCTGGTATGCGGGTGCCGCTGCAATTTATTTGATTATTACGTTAATTACCCAACGTGCAGTAAAAGTGATTGATAAGAAATTCACCGTTCAGGGCCTTAACGCACCACAAGGAGCGACCGCATGAATGAGCAACATGTCTGGAAGATGCTTGAAGGCCTGCTCACCAGTATTGAATTAACCGTCGTTTCACTGTTTGTTGGTTGTATTATCGCTATCTTGATGACCTTGACGTTAATCATGCGTACAACCGGTATTCATTGGCTGAGCCGTGGCATCATCACTTTATTTACAGGTACGCCGTTATTGGTGCAAATCTTTTTGGTGTATTACGGGCCAGGGCAATTTGAAGCTGTACGTGAAAGCATGTTGTGGATCTGGCTAAGTCAGCCTTGGTTCTGTGCCATGCTCGCTCTGGCATTGAATACCGCGGCATACAGTACACAACTGTTTAAGGGGGCCTTTGATGCGATTCCATCCGGCCAATGGCAGGCTTGCCAGGCACTGGGGATGGATAAGGTGGCAACATTAAGGGTTTTACTCCCTTTTGCCATTCGTCGTGCCGTTCCGGCTTATTCAAATGAAGTAATTCTGCTGTTTAAAGGAACTTCCCTGGCGAGCACAATTACGATTATGGATATCATGGGCTATGCGCAGCGTATTAATGCGCAAACCTATGACACGTTAGTCGTCTTTAGTGTTGCCGGCGCTTTCTACCTTACGGTTAACGGGGTCCTGACTCTGGTATTTCGTAAGGTCGAGAAAAAAGCCCTGGCGTTTGAAAACACACATTAGTACCAATCCTTATTCGTTAACACCCTCATTCCATTCAACACATTAACGTTAAGCCAGTAGCTAGCCGCTATTGGCTTCGTCGATCTGGCACAAAACCAAACAGTGAAGTGATGGCTGAATTCGAGCAAAAATTCATGGCTGCTCGCTCTGCCTGAGCTAAATTAGAATGTAGGACGCTGAAATTTTACCGTTTACCGTAAAATTTATCCCTAATGCTATTATTACGCTTCTAATAGCCGTCAGGCTGACTTAAGATATTCAGGTAACATTAATAAGGCAGCAACCTATGAGCTTTAGTGACCATTTAGATAATTTCATCAAGCAACGTGATCAGCAACCTCAGTCTTCAAATCGGCAGTCTTATCGCCGCCAGCCTGCTATACAAGACGCAACAGGTCAGAGTAAGGCGCGCGAAGCCATTGCAAAAGCACAAGATGATGCTTCGGCACAAGCAACAATTGAAAGCAAAGCACCTCATGTCCGTATACATGGCCGTTGTGTCACTGAACAAGAAGCCTATACCCTAGAGCTACAACAAGTGCAGCCGACACCTGTCAGTCAATCAAGACTGGATTATATCCAGCAATTAAGAAAAGACTTAAAGCTCAGAAAGCACTCTGACTAACAGCCGATCAAGTTGGTTATAAGTACGTGGCTCATATTAAAACAGTGCAAAACAGTGCAAAACAGTGCAAAACAGCCATTTTGAACGCCGTTTTAATATAATACTCACTTCATTATCTCGTATAATGCTTTGCTATTAATCACGGCTTCCCACCAAGATAGTATAAATATTAAGCTATCCTGTCCCCGAGTTAGAACTTTTACATTTTTTATCATAAAAATACCGCAGGAATATAAAAATAAAAATGGTTATTTAACACACAGTTGATACGTATTTTATTTTCATACGCGTAACTGTCTATAAATAACACCAATTAACAACACCATTACAAAAAGATTTCAAGAATATTTATATTTACTGAATACTCAATAAAACGCACAATAGCGATAACGTATTGAAACAGCTAAAGCCTTACACCTAATCGGCTATTTTTCATTCTACACATCTGAATTTATACACATAATTACTCAATTCATCGCCCCTTCACTCCCACATCAAAATACAAACAGCCAATACCAACATGGCATACAAAACCAACAACCACAATTAACAAAGCAACCAGATTATATACATTTAAAACATCGGTTATCACGTGCGACTACACTATTCGGCATACAAAAGCAATATAGGCACAGGGCATTTTAGCCGTTAAAATTAGCCATTAAGAAAAGTATGAAAAGACAGAATAATGAACTCAAATATTCAAATTAACGAGCTCGAATCCTTGCTCATTGCGATTGTCGTGCTTTTTCTTGGCTACTTTATTAATAGCAAGGTTAAAGTACTTAGAAAATATAATATTCCTGAGCCTATTGTAGGCGGCCTGGTTGTTGCTGTGATCATCGCAATCATTCATCAACAAGGCGTTGATATCACCTTTAATCTAAGCATTAAAAACACATTGATGCAGATGTTTTTTGCCACCGTCGGTTTAGCGGCAAGTTTTAAACTGCTTGCGCAAGGTGGGTCTCGTGTTTTCCTGTTTCTAGGATTAGCCACCGTATACATTATCATCCAGAACGCTGTTGGTGTTGGCCTCAGCACGATGCTTGGCCTAGATCCTTTGCTTGGTCTGATTGTCGGATCAATCACGTTATCCGGCGGTCACGGTACGGGAGCAGCATGGTCACAAACATTCGCATCTGATTTTGGTTTGCACACCCTTGAGCTATCTATGGCTTCTGCGACCTTTGGCCTAATGGTAGGGGGAATCATTGGCGGCCCTGTTGCTCAGCGCCTGATCAGTAAATATAAGCTGAAATCTTCGTTCGGTGACGGTGAACACCACCATATTAAACATCCGGATCTTGTTACCTACAGCGATCATGAAGAAGACAGAATTACATCAAAAAACAGTATCGAGGTACTCTTCATTTTACTCGTCTGTGTTGCGGGCGCGGTGCATATTAAAACGTTTGTAGATAGCTTTGATGTCGCATGGCTACGCATTCCTGATTTTGTTTATGCCCTCTTTGTTGGCGTTTTCATTACAAACCTTTGTGAAACCACTAAGGTTTACAAGATCAACAAAGAAACCGTCGATGCTCTCGGCACAATATCGCTCTCATTATTCCTTGCTATGGCATTGATGAGCCTGCAACTCTGGGACTTATTAGAACTTGCACTGCCAATGTTGGTTATTCTTGCATTCCAGACTCTTACACTCGCTTTATTTGCCTACTTCGTGACATTTAGGGTTATGGGCCGCACGTATGATGCTGCAGTCATCGCCGGAGGTCATTGTGGCTTCGGAATGGGCGCAACACCGACAGCAGTTATGAATATGGGCTCTTTGGTTTCGCGTAACGGACCTTCACCACAAGCCTTTATGGTGGTGCCTATTGTTGGTGCCTTCTTTATTGATATTACCAACCTGATAGTTCTTCAAGGCTACCTCAGCTTCATTCAATAAGCTGCTTCAATACCACCGGGAGTGACGTTGTCACTCCCGTTCTTTCAAACCATCATATCCTCTATTTCTCCCACTAGTAACAAGATACTGATGATTCTCACCTAACGCGTTATCTAATTTCGTTCTATTCTTTATATGTGACCATCAAAGTCGACCTGTGATTACAGCAGTTTCAGAGTCATGAAACGACTGGATCATGCGGACAGCAAAAATGGTTGCTTACGACAAAGTTTACAGGCTAACAAAGGGTGTGCGCTTACGTTTGATACAACTGTATTACCCCCCTAGATAAGAACAAAATATAAGCAGGGCAACGATAGACAAGAACGTATGGAGTATAAAGATGTTAGGTGAAAATCATGCACTCTTCATTGAGTTCCCTGAAATGCAGAATAAAATCCATCAGCTCAAAATGACGGATGAAAACTTCAAATCAATGTCAGACCGATACCATAAACTCGATCATGTTATACGTGGATTAGAAGGCAATAATGTTCCTACCGAAGATCAGCATTACGCTCAGCTCAAAATGGAACGTGCACAGCTAAAGGATAAAATATACAGCGCATTAAATAACTAGCATCTGAATAGGAAACATATTCCACCTAAAGCCCGGTAAGTTAACCGGGCTTAACCCAATTGTAATCACCAATTTTTCAATACAATGGGTACCAATATTGTGCTGCTAAATAACCGTCAGTGCCATAAATTCAGCTTATTGCCTCATCACAACCTTCATACATCATAACCTTGATGACTGATTTTCCAAGAGAATGATCTAACTATCCCATTCAGACATCGTAGTAGTAAAGTCAAACGCCTGGCTTGTGTTCTACAAATATCGACTCTCAATTATAATGGACAGTGTAGTGAGCCACTGGAGCATTCAATTCAAAGAAAATGGAGGTATGAACTAATGCTTTCATCAAAAAAAGTATGAGTTAAGCATTAGAGTCGTATTCAATCGCACTAGAAATCTAATCTTTTTTCCATTCTTCCAACTTTTCTTACTTGGTCTAACTTTATAGAGAAGTCGCAAGTTAATGCATGCATTTGACTAAGCGCTTATGTTCATAAAAGATAGAGCGTTCTTCATTGTCTTTACAAAAAGGAGGGCATAACTTTCAACAATATCCACATAAAAAAGGAGGTATACAGTCTGATTTTTCTGCTTAAGCGCGGTGGGAGCTATAACCTAATGGCGGTAGCGTACTTAAACCCCCTAACCTCAGGGAAATAACATACTAAAGAAGTAAACATACAGACAATGAATAGACCGTTCAAAGACCAAACAATTACCACAAGGTAACAGCAAGATGGAAGATAGAGACTTAATTCGATCAGATGAGCCTAATTTTGGATTATTTTACCGCCTCATCGACATAGTTTTTATCGCACTAACACTCTACGTTTCTGTAGAAACCTACACCAAAAGTGTTAATAACAATTACCAAATTGCAGGTGCATTAGGCATAGTCTGTTTTCTGTTAACAGCGGAAAGCTGCCATCTTTATCGCTCATGGCGAGTTAGTGCCTTCCGTGAGCAAGTTATGGCTATCCTATTACCATGGTTATTAATGGCATCCATGCTTACGATAATTGGTTATTTCAGCAAAACAAGCTCTGATTTTTCCCGCGTTGTGATGGGAATTTGGTTAAGCGTTACCCCATGTATTCTGGTGAGCTGGCGCTTCGTTTTAAAGCAATTTATTTATCAACTATACCGCTATGGCTATTACACTCAAAAAGCGGCCATTATCGGCGCGACAGAAAACGGTATAGCACTTGCGGCTGAGCTAACTCTCAAAGAGAACCCAGGCATAACACTAGAGGGTTTTTATGATGAGCGTACAGAAGATCGTATACCCCATAAACTTAATGCTCCACTATGTGGCACAGTCATCGATGCATTAGAAAAAGCCAGGCGGGGAGAATTGCAACATATCTATATTGCAATGCCTTTGTGTGCCAAAGGACGAATCACAAAATTTTTAGGTGAGTTTTCAGACACCACTGCCAATACTTACTTGGTGCCCGATTTTTTCACTTATAATCTGTTGTACTCTCGCTGGAGTCATATTGGTAAGACACTGATATTAAGTGTCTTTGACACCCCATTTAACGGCCTGACGGCATGGGTAAAACGCACTGAAGATATTATACTGTCAACCATTATTCTGACGCTGATCTCACCACTTCTGATTGCAATTGCTGTTGGTGTTAAATTGTCTTCACCCGGCCCTGTTTTCTTTAAACAAGATCGCTACGGCCTTGATGGGAAAAAAATTAAGGTATGGAAATTTCGTTCAATGAACACTATGGATAATGGCCATGTCGTCAAACAAGCAACCAAAAACGATCTGCGTATAACGCCATTTGGTGCATTCATTCGACGAACATCTTTAGATGAGTTGCCACAGTTTATTAACGTACTTCAAGGGGTGATGTCTATCGTTGGTCCACGCCCACATGCTGTTGCCCACAACGAAGAATATCGAGCGATTGTCGAACGCTATATGCTTCGCCACAAAGTAAAACCAGGCATTACTGGCTGGGCACAAATTAATGGCTATCGTGGTGAAATTGACACCCTGAATAAAATGGAAAAAAGAGTGGAATATGACCTCGCCTATATCCAGCGTTGGTCATTATTGATGGACATTAAAATTATATACCTCACTGCTCTTCGAGGATTTACGGGTAGTACGGCTTATTGATATATAAAACGGAGTTATTATGTCAATCAAATATCATGTTCTATATCTCATTCTCTTTTCACAAACGACGATGGCTGCAGTTATACCCAATCCATATGTAACGGATTCAGGTATCGAAGTAACCCCTTTTTTTGCTGTTTCATTTGGGCATAACGACAATATTACCAGTGAGAAAGAGAGCCGTAACAAAATATCTTCAATGTTATTAGAGATGGAACCTTCAGTTATGGCAATGGCTGAGCATGGCGATAGTATTTATTCTACCAGCTACACGCTGACTAATGGCTCTTATTTTGATAGCTCCGCAGACAACTATTTAGACCATAACCTTGATCTGGCAAGCATATGGCATATTAACTTACGTAATAGCCTGATGCTTAACTACGAACTAAGTAGCCTACATGAACCACGTGGCTCTGGTATCTCTGAAGGTATAAGTAGTTCCACGGAGAACTTTGACGAACCAATCCAATATGTCACTAACCATCTCAATGCTACCTATATTTATGGCGCCGAAGGTGCGAAAGGACGTTTAGAAGGCTCTATTGGTTGGTACGACGAATCATACAAAAACTTTCGCAATACTACACAGTTCAATGATTATAACGAAAGTCGCTACGATGCTGCCTTTTACTATCAGCTAACGTCTACTACTGATTTACTACTTAACATAAAAAAGGAAGATCGTCGTTACGATAAAATTGCACCAGAACAAGCCAGCCAAGATAACGATACCATGTACTACTATATTGGTGCTGAATGGGACATTACGGGGAAAACAACAGGTACGGCCAGGCTGGGATTGCAGGATAAACAATTTAAAGACTCTAGCCGTGAAGACTTCGATGGCGCCAGTTGGGATATTGGTATCACTTGGTCGCCAAAAAGGTATTCCATATTAAACCTCGACACCTCACAAACAGCCAGAGATCCCGATCAAGATGGCGATTACATTGAAGAAACAATCTATACCTTAGGCTGGCACCACTTCTGGCGTGAGCGTTTCACGACAAATGTCAGTTATAGCAATGCCGATGAGAACTACACTGGTGTCAGTCGTAAAGATAAAACTGACATTTGGAGCGTTTCAGCAAGTTACGATATGCGCCGATGGTTATCCATTACTTTAGGCTGGGATTTCACAGACAAAACATCATCCCAAGCCAACATTGGTCACGAACAACAAATTTGGTACCTCACCGCACTCTTCACCCTGTGATGCTTAATTGGTAATACTATTATTAGTGAGGTGTTGTATGAAAACCATCAGTTCTATTTTATTTAGCCTATTAATGATTTTTGCTGCAAATGCCGCCAATTTTGAACAAACATACAAACTGGATGCCGGAGATAGAATTCAAATCCAAGTTTATGGTGAAGAAGAGCTATCTATACAAGAATTATTATTAAGCTCAAGTGGTACTTTCGACTATCCTTATATTGGTCAAATTTCTGCAAAAGGAAAAACCCCTGAACAGCTTAAAAAAGTAATATATAACGGACTACTTGGTGATTATTTAATTGCTCCGAAGGTCAGGGTTAATATCGTCACTTTTCGTCAGATTTATGTCAATGGAGAAGTAAAACTACCGGGCGGGTACGAATATAAGCCAGGGTTAACCGTAGATAAGGCCATTGCTTTAGCTGGAGGGTTTACTGACCGCGCCTCACGCAATGCAATCAGCATAAACCCAGCCAATGGCGGAAGAGAACAAAAAAAAGTCAATCTAAAGCATGCTGTCGCTCCGGGTGATATTATCGTGATTGACCAGAGCTTCTTTTAACTAGTGCCTTCTCCTCCTTCAGTTCGGTTCTGCTTAATACCTGGGTATGCATATGCTGGAAAAAACTGATGACAAACTTCCACTTAAAGAAGAAGTGATTGACTTAGGGAAGTACCTGTCCACTTTAAAAAAATACTGGCTGTCGATCTTTCTGTTCACAACACTGACGACAGCCATTACCGTATTGATGGTGCTATCTATCACCCCAGTTTATCGCACTACCGCCGTCCTGCTGATCGAAGCCCAACAACAAAGAGCCGTGTCCATCGAAGAGATTGTCGGGATCGACACCAGCCAAAAAGAGTACTACCTGACTCAGTTTGAAATCCTTAAATCGAACCAGATTGCCGAACGCGTTATCGACAAACTCAATCTAGCCACCCTGCCAGAATTTAATGGTCAGCGAGAAAAATCAGGGGTACTAGAAAACATTAAAACTCAAATAAAATCGCTATCGCTTATCCAGGCCTATCTGCCTGAAGAGCAACCCGCGACAGAGGAGCAATTACAGGAAGCACTCAGGCAGAGAGTTTTAACGACCTTCAAAAGAAAACTGACCATCTCGCCAGTACGAAATACCCAACTGGTGAACATCAGCTTTGAATCGGAAGATCGTAAGTTAGCCGCCCGCATCGCTAATGAAGTCGGCAACAGCTACATCGAATCCAACCTGGAAGCTCGACTAACAATGACAACCCAGGCCTCAGGCTGGCTTAGCGGACGTCTTAATGAACTGAAACAACAGCTCCTCCACTCTGAAGATCAACTGTCCGATTTTTTGCAACAGGAAGGGCTGATCGACTTAAGCGGCATTGACGGAATTGACGGACTAGCATCGACTGAACTGTCTGATCTGACCAATGGACTGTCAGCAGCGCGAGATCGCCGAATCGCCGCAGAATCACTCTCGTACCTGCTCAAAACAAGCAAAAACGCTGATCTGTCCAGCCTGTCTTCGGTCACGGAAATCTCCAATCACCCACAGATGCGCGATATTCGGCTAGCCGAAATTGAAGTACAAACACGGGTGTCTGAGTTATCAAATCGGTATGGCCCAAAGCATGACAAGATGATCCAGGTACAAGCGCAACTAAAAACCGTCCAAGATAGTGCAAGAAATCTGCTGGCACAGTTGGTAAAAGGACTGGACAAGGAACGCCAGGCAGCCCGACAACAAGAAGCCAGCCTGCAGCAAGCGCTGACCGCCAAAAAAATCGAATACCAGCACCTGACCGTCAAAGAAGCGAAATACGATGCGCTAAAGCGGGAAGTTGATAGCAACCGCCAGTTGTATGATTTGTTCCTTAACCGCCAGAAAGAAACCAGTGCAACAAGCGATTTTAAATCAGCTAACGCCCGTTTCTCCGACTATGCGATGACGCCAATGAAGCCGGCCAAACCGCAAAAAACCAAGATCGTTGGTATCGCGGCCGTTGCCGGAATGATGCTGGCAATAATATTAGTGTTTATACTAGAGTCGCTTCGCAGCACCATAGAGCATGCCGAGGATATTGAAGACAAACTCGGTTTATATACGTTGGGAGCCATTCCGTCAGTTAAATCAAAGCGATTCCGGAATAAAGCGCTGGATGCCAGCCTATTTTTCGATAGCGAACAGCGCCTTTTTACTGAGTCTATTCGTTCTATCCGGACAACATTGCTGCTTAACCTGGTCAACCAAACACGTAAGCGAATTGCAGTGACGTCATCGTTACCCGGTGAAGGCAAGACCACGACGGCCATCAACCTTGCTGTCGCCATGGCCTCCATGGAAAAAGTATTGCTGATCGACTGTGATTTGAGACGGCCCTCCGTCGGTGAACGCTTTGGCATGGCAAAAAGTCACCCTGGCGTCTCAAATATGCTGGTGATGGGGGCAACTATTGATGAGTGTATCTATCACGACGACCAATCAGATCTGGATGTGCTGCCGGCCGGTCTGCTACCGCCAAACCCCCTTGAGTTGTTAAGTTCGAAAAAGCTGGTTGCACTACTGACCCAACTTGAAGAACAATATGACCGTATTGTCATTGATACCCCACCCGCCCTGATCTTCAGTGATGCACTAGTAGCAGGGCGAATTGCCAGTGCCACCATCATTGTAGTGAAAGCAGGTACAACCAGACTCAAACAGATCAATGCCACTATCTCGAAGTTGATCAAACATGACATTGCTATTGATGGTGTAATCATCAATCAAGTTAATGCAAAAAATGCTAAACATGAATACGGTTATAGCTCGTATGACGATTATTACTAAGCAACTGAATAGTACAATTAGAGAACGCCAAGATGACAACAAAAAAGAAAATCCTATTTGTATTCGGAACCCGCCCTGAAGCGATAAAGATGGCTCCTGTCGTAAAAGGTTGCCAACAAAGCTCAGCATTTATCACTTATGTTTGTGTCACTGCTCAGCACAGAGAGATGCTAGATCAGGTATTAGACCTATTTGAAATCACTCCTGATTTTGATTTGAACATAATGAGTCCAGGTCAAGACTTAACCGATGTGACATGTAAAATTCTGAACGGCTTACGTGATGTATTGCAACAATTACAACCAAACTGTGTATTAGTACATGGTGATACATCCACAACATTCGCAGCAAGCCTTGCCGCTTATTACCAACAAATACCAATTGCCCATATTGAAGCCGGATTGCGTACTGGCAATATTTATTCACCATGGCCCGAAGAAGCTAACAGAAAGTTAACTGGAAATTTAACTAATATACATTTTGCTCCAACCGAACTCTCTCAGCAGAATTTACTCGCCGAGAATATTCCCACAGGAAACATTCACATTACTGGTAATACTGTTATCGATGCTTTGCTCGATGTAAAAAACAAAATTAATACAAATAGAAAACTAGCTCTACAATTAGCGGAACGCTTCCCATTTTTAGATCCAAACAAAAGATTAGTACTTGTTACAGGCCACCGACGCGAAAGTTTTGGTGATGGATTTGAACGCATCTGCCAAGCTTTAGCAAAATGTGCTAAACGTGACGATGTTCAGATTTGTTATCCGGTTCATCTTAATCCAAATGTACAAGAGCCAGTTAATCGTCTTTTATCTGACTTAATTAATGTTCATCTAATTGAACCTCAAGATTATCTGCCATTTGTTTACCTAATGACAAAAGCTGACATTCTCTTAACCGACTCTGGAGGTATTCAAGAAGAAGCTCCTTCGTTAGGTAAACCAGTACTGCTAATGCGTGATACAACCGAGCGTCCAGAAGCTGTGAAAGCTGGCACAGTAAAACTAGTGGGAACAGATATTGATACAATCACTTCTAGTGTCTTTCAACTGCTTGATAACGAACAGCTATATAAAGAAATGGCAAAAGCACATAACCCGTATGGTGATGGTAGAGCAAGTGCAAGGATCACAGACATACTAAGTACCTTATTGAGTTCATAGCCGCCTCATAAATAATATTCTTCACTACTGAATGTGTCATTTTCTTTCATACTCAATTTTATCAAGGAATGTAATAATGAGTTTCAACAAAGTCTCCGTCATTGGCTTAGGGTATATCGGCCTACCAACCGCTGCAGTTATTGCTTCTCGCGGTATTAAGGTTACTGGAGTTGATGTAAACCAACATGCTGTTAACACCATCAATGCTGGTGATATTCATATTGTCGAACCTGACCTCGATATCGCCGTTCGTAGTGCAGTAACTGTTGGAATGCTGCGCGCAACAACAACACCAGAACCCGCTGAAGTCTTTATGATCGCAGTACCTACACCATTTATAGGCGACAATCATGAACCCGATCTTTCCTATATCAAAGCCGCAGCTAAAGCCATTGCTCCAATATTAGAAAAAGGTAACCTGATTATTTTGGAGTCAACCTCCCCCGTTGGTACTACAGAAAAACTAGCTGGATGGCTAAAAGAAGCGCGTCAGGATCTCTCTTTCCCACAAGATAAAGGTGATGACGCTGACATCAATGTTGCACATTGCCCTGAACGAGTGCTACCGGGATTCGTGATGCAGGAGCTAATCTCGAATGACCGAGTGATAGGCGGGTTGTCACCACACTGCGCAGATAAGGCGGCGTCTCTATACAAAACCTTTGTTCGTGGTGAGTGCATTATTACTAACGCTCGTACAGCAGAGATGGCAAAACTGACAGAAAATGCCTTCCGTGATGTTAATATCGCTTTTGCAAACGAGCTATCAGTTATTTGTGACAAATTAAAAATTAACGTATGGGAACTGGTGAAACTAGCCAACCGCCACCCGCGTGTAAATATCTTAAACCCGGGTCCTGGAGTTGGCGGTCACTGCATTGCTGTAGATCCATGGTTTATTATTGACCGTTGTCCCGATGAAGCGAAAATCATTCGACAAGCACGTCTGATTAATGATGCTAAGCCATCTTATGTGATTGAACAAATCACCAAAGCGGCAGATGAATTTAAACGGCCAGTGATTGCGTGTTTAGGCCTAGCATTTAAAGCTGATATTGATGATCTGCGTGAAAGCCCTGCGCTACAAATTGTTGAAGAGCTAGCAAATAAAGATATTGGACAGATTATTGCTGTAGAGCCAAATGTTCAAGCCATTCCCAAGAAACTGGTTGAAGCAGGCGTAGAGCAAACTTCGTTAGAAACTGCCCTAGAAAAAGCTAATGTGGTTGTTGTACTTGTTGATCATAAAGAATTTAAAGCGGCTGATAAGATACAGTTTACAACTAAGATTGTGATTGATACGCGTGGGATCGTGTCAGCATGAAGAAAATCCTCTTAGTAATGCCCATTTCCACCTTTGAATGGGGCTCCAAAAATGCTGGTGGCGTAGACTCCGTATGTCAAATGTTGATCAAATTCCTAAGTGAGAACCCAAGTGAAAAATTTCACTATAGGGTAATGGCTTTCGACCCCTTCTGTTCAAATGAATATACTGGTGAGGTTATACGGCTTTCTGGCAATTTAGAGGTTGTAACTTGCCCTGCTAATGAAAAGCGCTGGGGGGTAAAGTGGCCTGGAGTCGTTAGCACTTATCTACGAGTCAGGGCTGAAATCAAATGCTATCAGCCAGATATTGTGCATTCCCATATTGCCTCCTGGTTGTTAGGTGTTCCTAAATCCTGCAGAAGGATTTTAACCCTCCACTCTTACAAAAACATCTGTCGCAAGCCCGTGTCATGGGCTAACGACTTCCTGTATGTGGAGTTGATGCCCTGGATGTCCAATTTATATGTTGACAGCTACACCTGTGTTAGCGAGATGCTTAAAAAGGCGCTGGTGAAGAATATAGATAAGCCCGTAACCGTTATTGGCAATCCCATCGACGATGCCTATTTTGTTGCTCTGGATCGGCGGATTGAAACGGGTGGCGTATTGAGGCTAGTGACCTGTGCACTAATTAACCGGCGCAAGCGAATCGACCTGGCCATAAATCTGGTGAAAGCATTAAAGTCTGCGGGGAAAAAGGTTCATCTCTCCATTATTGGCCCCAATGTCGATCAAGCGTATTTCATGGAGCTTGAAAAGCAAGTGGCAGAACTGGAACTCAATAATGAAGTCTCTTTTCTCGAACGATTAAATCGCGGTGAGATTATCCGCGAATATCAATCAGCAGATATTGGTGTCTTCTTTTCCGAGCAGGAAACCTTCGGTTTGGCGCCGTTGGAAATGTTAGCAACCGGCCTCCCCCTACTGACCACTGAAGTGGGTATTTTGGCTGAGCGGCGAGAAGCGTTTCAGAGGCTGGAAGTTGAGTATGTAAATACTGATACTCAAGTCCGAGCTATTGAAAAGTTACAAGAAGTCAATTCAGTGGAAGCGCACCGCTATTTAGAAGTGGAGTTCTCAGCTGCCAGTGTAGTTTCGGCCTATGAGGCCTTATACACAGAGAGCTAAAATTATGTTTAGTAGTTTGTTCAAGTTCGCACCTGTACAGATATTGGCCAGAAGTAACAACAATGGACATTGTTGCTTCCATCCGTCAAGAAGGCGATGAAGCTGCTGAATCAATGTCGATTCGCTACTACATTAGCTCCGCAAGGTTAATGGTGAAAGAATTATTAGAATTGACCCGAGCAAACTGAAATGGTTACAAAAAAAATGTTAAAAAACATTCTTTCTACAAGTATATTTAACATCGGTTCCCAAGCATTAATCTTTATTGCTGAAATATTGGTCGCCAGAATGTTAATGCCATCTGATTTCGGTGCTTTTGCATTGGCGTTAATTGTTGTTGAACTTTTTAGCATGCTATCTATGAAAAGCTATGCAATGGCATTTGTTCAAAGTGAAACAACGACTGACCATGATTTAAGTAGCATCGTAATAGTTTCGATGTTATTAAGCATTTTCTATGTCTTTGTCAGCATAATCTTTATTGAACCGATTTCACGATTTTGGGGGGGGGTGACTTTTGCACAAAGTTACTCTGTTCTCGTTTGGGCTTTACCAGTCATTACGTTAGAATATATATATCGATTAGCATTATTGAAAAAAGATTGTTTTTGGCAAATGGGGGCAGCGGAATTTGCTTCTGTAGTTTTATATTCTGTAATCGTGACTATTTTAGCTTTACTTGATTTTGGCTTTTACTCTTTGCTGTATGCATATTTGGCTAGACAAGTAATTAAGTTGTTAATTGTTCTCTCTATATCTGTGAGAAATTATAATCTATTATCTGGTTTTTATGTATCTTCAATATACAAGCTTAGCCGTATGTCTTTTGCTATGACACTCCAAAGTATCTTTCTTTTCTCTACGTCAAACACAGATAGATACTTTGTAAACCTGTCTGGAGGGGCCGCTAGTATTGGTCTTTATACCCGAGCACTAAAAGTACTACAAATGCCTTTAAATCTAGTTGTTAGAAATGTAAGTACCATCTTATATGTGGAATTTTCTAAAAAGCAAAATGATCAACAATTCTTGTCTGATACATTCCGGATAACGACGTTTATTTTGGCCTTGATATTTATTCCAGCTTCAACAATATTAGTTGTTTATTCCGATGTGCTTGTTAGCCTTGTGTATGGAGAAAAATGGCTAGCAATGGTACCTATATTGAAGGTTTTAGTTGTGGGCGCAGTTATCTCTTCACTCTCTATAATAGTTGGTGATCTTTTAAAGTCTCAAGGCGTCGTATATCGTGAAATTATTTCTAACAGTCTCGCACTTTTTGTTTTAGTTCAACTTTCTTATGTCTTATATGAAACTTACGGTGTGACTGGCATTGCATATTCTTTTGTATTTAGCCAAATAGTATTTGTTAGCTCCCAACTTATTTTCTTATCAAAAATAATCAATCTAAATATAATTGATTATTTTAAGGTATTTATTGCTCCGGTAACTCTATCGTTGTTGGTTTACTGCTTTAGTGCACTTCTTCTACAATTGTTTAGCCGCTTGGGATCACTGTTAATTTTATCCACTGTCCTCTTTGCTCTTTTTTCCGCACTTACAATTTCATATGGAAATAAAAACGAAGCGACAAAAAAATTATTTTTCAGGATGTGCTTATGAAAACAATAGCGTTGTTTAGCCTGAATGCTCAATATAAAATCGGTGGTGCTGAAACTTGTATCAACCAGATTGTATCTAACTTAAATGATAAATATGAAATAACGGTAGTTTCTGGAGAACGAAAAATTTATGAAAAACATAATAAATATAGTTATGAAAAGTTATCAATCATACCGCTTGTAAATGTAAGATATCTAAGCTATTTAGATGATTTTTTAAACTACTTTTTAATTTATGATTTTTTTAAAAAAAACAAGTTCGATCTTGTTATTGGGAATTGTGCGACATCTATTGCCGCGATTAATGCAACTGTAGGTCATGGCGGAAAGGCTATCTACTATGTTCATGACGAGTTTAGTCTAAATAAAAGACCTGAGTATGGCGAAACAAAAACAGTTAAATTAAAATTATTCCGTTTAATACGCAGAGTAATGGATTATCCGTTTTTTCTTTTTCACTGTAACAAAAACTCAAAATCGTTAATTAGAAGCGATATAGTTCTAGCCAATTCAAACTATATTTCTGATCTATTAAAAAAACAAGAAAGCATCACTCCTAGAGTCATTTATCCCTTCACTCAAACTGAAGGTAAAATGCAAACGGACCTCTGTAAAGCTAAATACATAACTATGGTTGGTGATAGTGGGGTGAAGGGAATTGATACATTTTTAAAAATAGCCAATCTTATGCCAAGAGAGCAGTTCCGAGTGGTTGGGCGTAACTTACAGAAAAAACAACAAGGAAATATTTTGTTCCATCCGTTCTTTAGAGATGTGGCTGATATGTATTCTACATCTAAATTATTACTTGTTCCTTCAATTTGGCAAGAAGCTTTTGGAAAAGTATCTGTCGAAGCTGCTTCTCACGGAATTCCTGTTATTGTCTCTAATCGAGGCGGTTTACCCGAAACAGTTTGCAGTAATGAACTTATTGTACAAGATTATCTTAACCCCCTAAGTTGGCAGTCCCGTATAAATAAAATCTTGAAAGACAATGAAGCTTGGGGTCTAAAATGTTTTAATCATGCATTGAAGCTTGATCAAAAATTTGATCAAGAGCGTTTGCTTAGAGCCATAAATGATATTGTAGATAAATAATATCTACATTATTATTTGTGCTAATTTTTCTGGTGCAAGTAAAAGCTCTTTCCTGAATTATACAATCGATATCTAGTATGAAAATTCACTCTATCCCAAAGATATGGTGTATATATTTTTGGACAATAAAGACCAAACAAAAATACAACCTGATAAAAAACACAAAGGATAAAAAATAAATTAACTGGGAATGTCTGAATTATATTTGCAGGAAAAATTTAGATGCAAATCAATGCTCAATGATTTTACAAGCTTTAGAAATTTCCAAATAATGTTTCAAACAAATAATATTTATTGTTGACAGACCTAAGATTAAACTATTCCAAACCATAAATGTAAAAAATTCAGCTCGAAAAAAATGACAAAAATAATTCATAATAAATATACTAACATGTAGGCGTTTTATAATCCATTCTTATTATGAGGCATTTGGATTAGTGTTACTTTAAGCTATGACACATACAGTTCCATGCATCGACTCCGACATAGATGCAATTTTCAAAAGTGGATCTGATTCAGTAGTAGCCTTAGGTGATGCAAAAGCGAACGACGACGAAGTAATGCATTATAGAAACGAATCTTCAGTCTAGACAGGACGTTTAAGCAGATATTAATACCATTAACATTTATTATAATTGGCAAGATGTTTGATAGCGATTTAATATGGAGATTATTTCTCATGTTTAATAACCTAGCCAAGAAGTTTTATCTTATCGCTATCACCTGCTGTTTATCTGCTTATGTTGTTTTTTTTTCAATAGCAGAGAACTATAAAGCGCTATTTATACCCTTATTAATACCACTTGGTTACTTTTTACTACAAAAACCAAAGTTAATTGCCTATTTATTTTTACTCTCAAGTGTACGCTTTCTAGGTTTTATTGATATTGAAGATTTTATGAATTTACCAGGACTTTTTAAATTTGATGATTTGTTATTTTTGGCTTTGATTTCAATTTACTTTTTTGATGTATTACAAAGAGGTTTACAGTTCCATAAGGATAACTATGCAGTACGCTCTATTGCATACATAGTCTTATTATTTATTGCAATGGTTGTTGTTCAATTTGTTTTTACCTCTATTCATTATGATCTTCCTATTGTTTCGACCTTAAAGGTCGGGCGTGGATTTCTTTATTTGTTATTTTATTTCTATCTGTTGCGATTTTTTTTCGATTCTAGTTCGTCTCGGAAATTATTCCGATTTATAGCTACGTTATGTATTATTCAGTTTATTATGATGCTATTACAAATATCAGGGCTTAACTTTACAAAAAGTACGACTGTCATAGAACTAGCTTCTGATAATGTAAGTGTAACTCGAGTATATCTAACAGCATACTTTTTTGCACTACTCACTTTTTTTGTTTCAGTATCATTACTGTTAAACAAATGCGATCAAAGTTCAAGACGACTTTTATTATTGATTGTGATTTTTTCACTTTCATCTATTATTCTATCCTATACTAGAACTTACTGGATGGCTATGTTGATAGGTTTGATTATTATATTCGTAATGTCGGAATCAAGAGTTAAGAAAAACGTTGTTTACTATTTATGCTTAGGCTTTACTTTGTTTTCCCCTTTTTTATTAATGCAGTCGGATAGTTTTATCTTTGAACGTTTCATCTCTATTTTTCAAGAAGTGGGTAGTGATGAAGGCAACTTTATTTACCGTTTTTCAGAAAACCCTCAGCGTTTAGAAGCATTTATTGACAATCCTGTTTTTGGACCAGGCTTTGTGCATTCGAACTATGCAACCACATTATTTAACTTTAATATTAATGAGCAAGGTCTTAGTGAAAGTCAAATACAGCGTGCATTATTGCTGCAAACAAATGATAGTGGCCTAATTACTTTATTAGTCAGTTTCGGATTAGTTGGGGTTTTTTGGGTTTTATATAAGTTCGTGGTTTTATTTCGACTATTCTTAATAGTTACAGGATTGGATGATAATGCAAGAGCTATTATCATAGGTAATATTTCTTTTATCACAGCCGTTTGGCTAACATGCACTACAACTTATGGTTTTACTTATCCTGATGGAATAGTTGCTTTAGCTTTAAGTCTATTCTTTATCTCTAGCTGCATGAAACATAAAGAAAGTATGGAGTTATGAAATAAATGATTTTATATAGAATTGGAAATAATCTTCATCGAAAAGGGATCCCTATAATCCCCAAGCTTATAAACTTATTAATTCGTTTAATTCATAACAGCGCTGTGTACTGTGAGACTAATATTGGTAATGGAACTAAGCTTGGATATGGTGGCATAGCTGTTGTCATCCATAAACGAACAGTCATTGGGCAAAATTGTGTTATTGGATCAGGGGTAACTATTGGCGGGCGATCTCGGTCTCTTAAGGTGCCTGTAATTGGCGATAATGTTTATATCGCAACTGGTGCTAAAGTTTTAGGCGACATAAAAATTGGTAATAACTGCGTCGTCGGTGCTAATGCTGTAGTGATAAATGATGTTCCAAATAACACTATGGTAGTTGGAGTACCCGCAAAAATAGTTAAAACTGACATTATTTCGAAGGATTATTATTGATGTTTACAAGTGGTTTCTACAAAAACGCCCCCATTAGCATTCAAAACTTATTGATCTCTGGTCGATCTTTTGCTCGGAAATCATTAAGAGAAAATAAACGTGCTAGTGAAATATATGAATCCTTATATGTGCTGGAAAAAGACGAAAAGAAAGTTAATTCTTACAGAAAAAAGAAATTAGACTCGGTGTTAAAAACTGCTGTAAGGAATGTTCCATTTTACCGCTCACTCGATGGTGTTGACTTCAATAAATTCCCTCTTCTCTCTAAAAATGATATTAAGGATAACCCTAGATCCTTTATTAATGAAAGCATTAAAGGTGTAGTGGTGAGAGGTTGTACTAGTGGTACAACAGGCACACCTTTATCTATTCCGCAAAATATGGATTCAGTAATTATAGAACAAGCCTTTATTTCTCGTAGTTTACAATGGGCAGGCTTTAAGCCGGGTGATAAAAGAGCTTGGATCCGAGGTGATATGATTGTTCCTTTAAGTCAGAAGAAACAACCATTTTGGCGTTACTCCTACTTTGAGGATATGATCTTGCTCTCCTCTTTTCACATGACAACTGAAAACCTGCCTTTATACCTGCAGGCCATGGTGGACTATGGTGTTGATGTTATTCAAGCTTATCCCTCTTCGATAGTTACTTTGGCTAAATATCTAGATGTTAAAAATGAGTATTATCAGGGGAAGCTAAAATCAATTATGACCTCCTCTGAGTCTCTGTCATCCGATGATAAAAAACTGATAGAAAAACGTTTTAAGTGTACTGTTTTTGATTGGTATGGATTATTTGAGCGAGTCGCGGCTATAGCGAGTTGTGAGTATGGACGCTACCATATTTTAACTGACTACTCCCATGTAGAGTTATTAGATGCTGGAGACGGAAAGCACGAAATTGTTGGTACCAATTTCAACAACAGCCTTTATTCCCTTATCCGGTATAAAACCGGTGACCATGTTGTTTTATCTGATGATGAGTCTTGTCCTTGTTGTCGTGTATTTCCATTAATTGACCATATTGAAGGTCGTGTTGGTGATTACCTTATAGGTGAGGATGGTCAGAGAATTCATATTCTTAATCATATCCCCAAAGGTGTGAGAGGTTTAATTGCATGTCAGTTTGTGCAAAAGTCACTAACTTATATTCAAATTTTGGCCGTAGTAGAGGATAAGTTGTTTACTGCTGAACAAAAAGCATTGTTGATTGCTAATACAAAAGAACGAGTTGGTAAATCTATTGATGTTGACATTGGCATCGTTACGCAATTACCAAGAACAAAAAATGGTAAAGTTCGGCAAGCTGTCAGGGAAATAGAAGGATTATAGGATGAAATATTTAATCCGGTGTAAACATTTAATATTAGATCATATTCGTTGTTTATATTATGTCATATTCAACGAAAAGCATAAATTTAACATGAGGCGTTTTAGAGAGTGTGATAATTTAAAACCTAAAAGTCAGATTAAGTCTGAATTAATGGCACTTAAAGATTTTTGGGGTTGTATTCCAATGCAATATTATACGCATGATTTCTATTCTGCTGATTGCACACTTTCTCTAGAAGAAATGAAAAATTATATTCCCGGGTATTATTTCTATAAAGTTTTGTACCCCCATTACGATGATATTGCCTATGCAAATGCAATTTTAGAAGATAAATCAGTAATGAATTGCTTATTTACAGGCCTCGGTTTCCCTCAATCTCAAATTTTATTTTTAAAAAAAGGCAATGTTTTATTTGATGCCCAGGGTAGTGTTGTTAACCAAGAACGCTTCGATGACGTTATTGGAACATTAAATTGCGATAAAATCTTCATAAAACCTATTAATGGCAGAGGTGGAAAAGGCATTCTAATAGCTAAATATTGTGTGGATGGGATTTACACGGTTGCTAATAAACCTTTAAGTCACTTATTGATTAAAGAACTCGCTGGCAATTATGTTATCGAGCCATCTATTAAGCAGATTGATTATATTGACAAAATTTATCCGCATAGTGTAAACACTCTCAGGGCCATCACTAAAAGAGATGATAATGGAAAGATCACATTAATCGGTATGACATTAAGGATGGGTAATTCTGGGCGTGAAATTGATAATGGCTCTGCAGGTGGGTTTTTAATTGGTATTAATCTCGAAACCGGTACTGCCATACGGGATTATGCCAGTTATAATTACGGAATCGAAAAATTTGTTTCTCACCCAGATACCGATTTTGTTTTTTCTGAGTTACAGATCCCTGACTGGAACAACATCAAGGAACAAATTTTAGGTTTTGCGCAGCAATTCGTTTTTTTAGATTTGGTTGGCTGGGATATTGCCATTACCGAACATGGGGCATTAGTGATTGAAGCTAACACCTATTTTGGTATTGATCATTTACAAGCCGGACTAGGTGGAATAAGGAAAGATTTTATACAATGCGATCCTAAAAAATATCTTTATATGTAGAGAGATTAAAATGAGTAAATTTAAAGTTATAGTTGTATCTGTCTCGCCATCCGGTAAGGGAGGGGTTGCTACTGTTATAAATACATTTAAGAAATCAAAATTACTCAACGAAAATTGTAGCGTACGCTATTTTTCATCTCACTCATCAGTTTCGTCGTTGAATAAGATTTACACAATACTGTGGGCTTATTTACAGTTTCCTTTCGTCTTGTTATTTGGAAAATATGAACTAATTCATATTCATGGTTCATTAAAAACGAGTTTTTACAGGAAATTATATTTTTTGTTAGTCGGAAAATTATTTGGACTGCCTGTGATATACCATCTCCATACAGCTCAGATCGATAAATACTTTACTGGCATTACACTGTTAAAATTCAAGCTCACTAAGTATATATTTTCACTGTATTCCAAAAGGTTATGTTTAGGCTTTCCAGTTGTAGATAAATTATTTAATTATACAGGTGTAGCATGGGAAGTATTACACAACCCAATAAGTTGTCCTGAACCGATGAAGCCTCGTCATAAAAATGAAGTGTGTAACTTTTCCTTTATGGGTGAACTTTCGCAAAGAAAAGGGATTATTGACTTATTAAATGCATTTACCATTGTTTCAACAATCAACCAAAACGCTCATTTGTATGTGGCAGGAAATGGTGATTTACCCAGACTTATTAAAGTTGTTGAGGACTCAACCATTTCAGGAAGAGTTACTTTTTTAGGCTGGATTAATGCTGAAGAAAAAGAAAAGTTATTAGCAAAAACGGACGTTATTGTACTCCCTAGCTATGCCGAGGGATTACCAATGTCCATTCTAGAGGCTATGAGTGAAGGTTTACCAGTAATCACTACCCCTGTAGGTTCAACTACTGATGCTATTTCTGATGGGAAAGAAGGTATTATAGTGAGGCCCGGAGATATAGAAGCTATAGCCAAAGCAATGTGTACGCTAGCAGAAAATGATGAATTACGTAAAAAAATGGGAAATGCAGCAAAAAATAAATTTTCACTATTATTCGAATTGGAAATCGTTGCCAACAGATTGTTATCAATTTATCAAGATCTACTTGAGATACCACATGCAAAATAGTAATTCAGATATACTAAAAATCTCTAAGAATTTACTAGCCCAGGCACAAAAGGAATCTTTTGTTGGCTCAGATCCTTTTGATGGCCTAAACAGTCGTTTTTTTTCGGTTTTTCCGTTGTTAAAAAAGGGCCTGTTTGGTTTGGCATGGATTCAAATTCACAAACGTTCGGTTATCAATTTTCGTGCATTATTCAGTGTAGCTAAAAAACGTAATCCAAAAGGTATTGCTATTTTTATTTTGGGGTTATTAGAAAATTATAAATCAGTCCAAACACAAGATTTTTTAACGCAAGCAATTGAACTTGCAGATTGGCTGTTAACTCAGCAAAGTGATCGGGCTCAATGGAAGCACGCTTGTTGGGGGTATCACTTTGACTGGAATGCTCGGGCATTTTATGTACCTAAAGGCAAGCCAAATGTGATCACGACTATCTATGTCGCTCAGGCCTTGTATCAATTAGGTAAAATAACAGGTAAGACAAAATATACCGTGCCGGCACTGGATGCTGCGAATTTCATTGTAAAAATGCTCTATTGTGAATATGATGGCCGATCATTTTTTGCCTATATTCCGGGAGAAACTGCGTTTGTACATAATGCCAGCTTATGGGGAGCAGCTTGGGTCGCATTTGTCGCTAATGTGACGGGTAATGAAGAATTTAAGCTGGTGAGTTTGAAGGTGGCAAGGCAATCTGTTTCTGAACAAGGTAAAGCTGGCGAATGGGTTTATGGCTCAAAACATCATCATCAGTTTATCGATGGTTTTCATACAGGATTTATTCTGGAAGCTCTGCACCTCTTAAGAACTGCACTTTCAACAAAAGAGTTTGATAATGCTATAGAAAAGGGGTTGGCTTATTACAGGGCTGAGCTTTTTGAGCAGGATGGTACGGCAAAGTACTACAACAACAACAAATACCCCTTAGATATGCACTCTGTATCTCAGGCTGTAGTGACGTTTTTAAAAGTCAGCGGTAAACCAAAAGATATTGATCTGGTCGAAAAGATTATTCATCGCGCTATCGAAACGTTGTACATCCCTAATGAACAACGATTTGTTTATCAAAAGCACAAATATTTCACCAATAAAATAAATTACATCCGCTGGACTCAGGCTTGGGTTTACTACTCCTTTGCTTTCTATAATAGACTTTCATCAGAAAGGACTAACTAATGGAACGAATTGAATTTTTAAACGCACCGATGGACAGTGCTACTATGGATTTGACGGTTGCCTATATTGAAGAAAAAGTGTCCAAAGGCGAATTTATACAACACGTTGTAGTAAACGTCGCAAAATTAGTTCATATGCAAAAAGACAAGCTACTAGCCGATTCAATAAAAGCATGTGATGTGATCAATATAGATGGTATGGGGGTTGTGTGGGGTGCCCGTTTTTGCGGCCATGCTATTCCAGAACGTGTTACTGGCGTAGATCTTTTTCATAACCTGCTGAAAATGAGTGCAAATAGAGACTTCCCTGTATTTCTTTTGGGGGCTAAGGAAGAAATTGTATCAAAAACAGCCAATACAGTCAGTGAGTTATACCCTGAACTCAAGATTGCCGGATATCATCATGGTTATTTTTGGAACGATGAAGAAGCCGTAGTAAATCAGATCCGTGAGTCAGGGGCTAAATTACTGTTTGTTGCCATCACCTCCCCCAAAAAAGAGAATWTCATTAACAAATGGAAGAATGAATTAGAGGTTAATTTCGTAATGGGTGTTGGAGGCACTTTTGATGTGGTTGCTGGTAAGGTAAATCGAGCTCCAAAATGGATGCAGGATAATGGATTGGAATGGTTTTACCGAATAGTACAAGAGCCAAGTCGCATGTGGAAAAGGTACTTAGTGACTAACTCTAAATTTGCCTGGCTACTATTAAAAGAGAAGTTATCCTCCTCTACAAATAGCCATTAAAAATCCAGTCACAAAAGATAATAATCACAAAATAGAATATCTGATAACTAATAATCCTCATTGGATTCTTACTCATCTTTGTTTTTATATTTATGGCTTATATTATTTTAGGGTTGAAATATGATCAAAAAATGCCTTTTCCCGACTGCAAGTTACGGTAACCGCTTTTTGTCGGCAACAAAGTCGGTGCTGGAAGAAATGATGCCCATCGTCAACAATCCACTGATTGAGTATGGTGTTGATGAAGCGCTGGTTTCCAATGGCTAGCAGAGGTTGTTCTTTTTGCCTGGCAATCATAGCCTGCCTGCTGATTTTTTTTGCTGGCAGGTTCGGTATTGCCAATCTCTATGCTGTAGGGCTGGAGCAGATGCAACACCGCTGGGCAGTTAATGGCTCAGCTAACGAGCAGGAACTCAAAAACGCGTCTATCCTCGCCCACCGGATGCTAAGCTTACATGCTGAGCACCCTCACTATAACTCACTCGCGGCATCCCAGGCTCAGTGGCTGTTATTATCAGGGATCGATTCTGAAGAGAAACGTAAAAAGCTACTTTCAGTGGCCAGCAATTATTACCGCGCTTCAATTGAACAGCGACCTGGCTGGCCAGACAGTTACGCCAGACTGGCGAAAATTGAGTGGCAACAAGGAGCCGGGGCTGACCGGATGTTCCAGTTGATGGCAACAAGTCAAAGATTCGGACCTTTTGATGCAACAACACTATATGGCATGGCTGAAATTGGTCTGGCTAACTGGTCGATACTTACTTCAGAGCAACGGATGGACGTCTTCGATGCCGTATTGCAGGCAATGGCGCATTATCAAACCCGATCACATATGGAACGAATTGTTACCTCACCGCTTCAAAAAGAGCGAGGCTGTCGACTGTTGGCATTAAACAACCTAACAACAAAACGATGTGGAGTCACAAAAAACTAATGTTGATCACCAAACTATTTCGAATATTTGTGCTGATGTCAGTCGCGCTATTCATCTGCGCCTCACTGCTGAAAAGCATCGGCTGGTATAACTTTTTTTTCAAGCCGCTGAGGACGTTGTCGGGGGGGACAAAGTACTTCACCTGATGGTAACCTTTTGTATCTCATTGCTGGTGGACTTGGCTGCAAGTACTTACCAGCACCAACCACCGGCAAACTTGTTCAACCGGACGTTTATCTGTCTGTTTGTATTATTCTCAGCCGATGAATTGCTGCAGCTATTATCCATTTATCGTCATTTTTCCTTTGCGGATCTAACGGCAAACTATGTTGGCCTGCTGCTGGGTTGGATAGTAAGCCGCTTGCTCCTGAAAACCACCACCAAGGATCATAGCCATTGTTCATAAATTCAGCTAAGCAAGTGCACATTGATTTACACTGCCATTTGTTACCGGGCATTGATGATGGAGCCTGCGATCTTGAGATGTCACTGGCAATGGCAAAGCAGGCATTGGCTGACGGTACCGAGTGTGTGGTAGCAACGCCACACATTCATCCGGGCATTTACGATAACTGCATCCAGAATATTACTAAGGTTGCAGCCGCTTTCTTGCCTGTTTTCAAACGTGCTGAGATCGGCCTGCAATTGCGGGTAGGGGCAGAAATTCACCTCTGCCCGGAAATAATGCAGTGGGCAGAGAAAGATCAGCTGCCCTTCATTGGCAATTACCAGGGGAAAAAAGTGTTATTACTTGAATTCCCCCACGGACATATCCCTCTAGGTTCCGAGAAACTGGTTAAATGGTTACTAACCAACAACATATTACCTATGATTGCCCATCCGGAACGGAATCGGGATATCTGGCGTGATCCAAAAAAATTGCAACCCTTTATTAAGCTGGGTTGTCTGATGCAAATTACTGCTGGCTCTCTGTCTGGTCACTTCAGGGAAGAGTCAAAAAAAGCTGCCATCACTCTGATGTCTGAAGATTATGCACACGTCATAGCCAGTGACGGGCACAATATCGATCGGCGCCCCGCTACTCTATCATCAGGCGTGACCGTAGTCGAAAAACTGTTTGGAAGCAATCGAGCACGGATGATGAGTTATCACACTCCCAACGAAATCATTCAGAATCCATCTTGGCAAGTACTCGGAAAAATATGTAATTAAAACCAATTGGCCAGCTAAGCAATACTTGCAGCTGTTCTCGTTTAAATAATTGCCTTCAGGCTATCTGAAAACCTGCACACAAGGAGTAGACCATGAAATTACGCAACGCATGCCTTATCCTTTCTTTAGCATTGGCAAGCAGTAATGCAACTGCTGATATAAAGTCTGATATCGCGGCTGGACTAGACATTCAGCACGTGATTACAAACGCAACAGAGCAAGATATGAAATTCGGATCCATTATCAGTACCATTGCTAAAATCAACCCTGAACTACTCACTACCGTGGTATCAACACTTGTAAAAACAAACCCAAATCAAGCAAGCGAGATTACAGTGGCTGCGGTAAGCGCAGCACCACAGCTGGAACAACAAATTGTGGATGCAGCAATCAAACAAGCTCCCTCTCAGTCGGCCAATATAATTGCAGCGCTAATCACTGCCGGGCATGACCCACTTACACTAACTCAGGCACCTGTAGCTGGTACTGCCACGAACACAACCCCAACGATCTATAAACAGCTGAGCACACCAATGTCTGTTGGTAACGGCGGCGGCGGTACCGGCGGCATCGGCACCGCCTCCCCAAACTAAACAATAGGCTCCAAGCCTCAGATTCTAAGTCCCGGTTTCTTTTCACTTCCTGTAATAAGCATTATTAAACCATCATGCCAAAAACGGAACGAATTACTTTTTATAGCCTACTTGCGCTACTGATCTGGTTACCAATCCCGCTGGCTAGCAACCGTCCATGGGCCTGGTCCATTATGGAAATCTGGGTAGCCCTTCAGACGCTGGCTTTGCTGGTGCATTACCGTGGCACTCTACCCTGGCAACAGCTGCTCGCATTTAAGTGGTTATTAGGTCCTTTAGTACTGTTTCAGCTCTGGACCCTGCTGCAGATAATTCCAGTACCATTATCAACTCTGTTCTGGATATCACCAAAAACGGCTGATATCTATCATCAGGCCACCAATAGTGTAACCGGTCTGACAATCACAACCGCCTCTCTCTCTCTCGACAGGGAACAAACCTTTATTTCCCTGCTCAAGGGAGTCAGCTACTTTCTGCTGGCGTTGAACGTCTGCCTGCTTGTCAACAATGGCAGCAGAGTTAAATGGGTTGTTTCCGCATTGGTCATCAGCGGTACCCTGCAGGCCTTTTATGGAGCGATGCTGGTACTGCTGGATATCAAAAGCAGCCCAGTATTTGGTTTCGCACTGGGTGATATCGCCACCGGCTCGTTCGTGTATAAAAACCATCTGGCCAACTATTTGATGATGGTACTGTCGCTGGGGATAGGTTTGATTGTATCTCAGATGCATGCCTCACCTTCACAAAACTGGCGCATAAGGTTTGTGCGCTGGATCCAGGCGATGCTCAGCAATAAAATGCTTATACGCTTGTGTCTGGTGATCATGGTCATTGCGCTGGTGATGACCCGCTCCCGAATGGGCAACACTGCATTCTTTGCCGCAACCGTGATTGGTTCAATACTCGTGCTGTTACTGTATAAACACCGCCCTCGGGCCTTCACTGTACTGATTGTCAGCATTCTGGCGATTGACACTATTGTGGTCGGTACTCTGTTCGGGTTGGAAAAAGTTAAACAGCGACTGGAGCAAACCTCACTGGATCAGGAAGACCGGGATCAGGTGGTATACTGGGGGCTAGATATAATTAGAGATTTTCCACTAACCGGCACCGGCGCCGGTAGTTTCTACTCTACATTTCAAGCCTACCAACAGGAATTCTTGGGAATCTTTTACGATCACGCACACAACGACTACCTGCAGTTTGCGATTGAATCTGGTCTGCCGGCAACATTGATGCTGGGGGCAATGGTGTTACTTACCCTGTGGTATACCTTATGGACTCTGCGCAACCGTCATAGTCAGCTGATGAAAGGGGTCGCCTTTGGCTGTTGCATGGCAATCATTGGAATGCTGATCCATATCAGCGTGGACTTTAACCTGCAGCCGCCAGCGAATGCAGCCACCTTTATCGTGATCCTATGCCTGGCAACCATCGTCAGACAAATGCCCCGAGACGGCTGGGTAACGGCAAACAAAGCAGGAATAATTCACCGAAAATAGGTTGGCAGCCAGCAAAGAAATCACCCATTAACTGTTTATTGGCGAGTATACAATTAAATCTCACCTTTATAATATTTGAAAAAATTTATGTAAAAAACTGACAGCAAGCCATGGCTTGGGCTAAACCAAACCTCCATTAAAGCTACACTCTTAAAATAATAAAATAGGATATAATTGTAGTATATCTATTGGGACAATTTCTAAGTATCTAAGTGCCTAAGGAAAACCAAATTCATTAAGCTACACTTTTATTATCACCTGACACACGCCGATTGAACCGCACGATGCAATGTACTGTACAGCTAACTGAGTTTGAACGTCATACCCTACAGCAACTGTCGTTGAACCATATACACCGAGATATCCGCACTCGAGCCGCAGGAATATTATTATTAGCTCGTATGCTTACGCCTAAAGAGATCGGCGCTGAACTTTGTGTCACTCCTAGAGTGGTATATAAC
>NZ_JAKJSP010000048.1:0-52662 GCF_050337085.1 Photobacterium sagamiensis
CCATGGGATCGATCAGAAAACCCTAGAACACTGGCTGATGCAACATTACATGATATTGGTCTATCTTCCGGTATACAGTCCGGAATTGAATCTGATCGAAATCCTTTGGAAACAGGCCAAGTATTACAGACGCCGCTTTATTACTTGGAGTAAAGAAACACTGGAAGCAGAAATCGCTGCCTTGTTAGATGGCTATGGCAACTTATTTGAAATAAGTTTTTCTTAGTTACTTACTTAAGGACTGTTTTCTTCTTTCTCCTGAAAGCGACGACCGTCTGGCTTCAGCAATTAAAACCGCAGAAAAATATAACTTCCTTCCTCTGGTAAGGTTATTTCGGCACACAAAACAGTTTATGGAACAAGAAATGCTGCTCACCTTGAATCATGGAGATAATGAATGACGACTCTGATACACAGTGAAGATCAATTAGGCCTTGAAGGCTTAGGGGAGCAAGGTGATGCCTTTGGACCGGTACGTATTGCTTTAATTGATAGTGCAGGTTATTGCTATTGCGAACTTCCGCTTGATTTACATATGCTGCTCATTGCGCCAGGGAATACAGGGAAATCCGCAGCACTTCAGGCGCTAAAACTCTTTCTGCTTCCTGAGGACTCTTTAAAAAAAGCCGAAAAAAAGTTTCGATTTGCACATAAATCTGGCTATTACTCTGGTGAGCAAAGCCATTCGTTCTACTTTCCTGCCGCCAACTCCATGTTGATTTTAGAAGTAGAGAATGCCTTTGGTTATCACTGCCAAATATTGTTTGTTGGACGCGGCGCTCTCCGTTATGAACGCTTGTTTGTTCCCGCCCGATTAGATGCCATTTCACCTTTTATCTGGAATAAGTCTGTAGGTGATTGTGGTTGCCCAGAAGCACAATTTTCACCAACATTGATGCGAGAACAACTAAAGAAAACGTATCCGGGAACAGTACACGCTCAGAATCGCGATCAGGTGAGCCAGCTTCTCTACCCTGAACGCGCTTTAGATCCTGAAACGGGACGCTTCGCTCTGTTGCCTCTCAAAAAAGTAGACCATTCTACCCTCAACGCTTTGCGCACCATGACCCATATGATGTTTGAAGATACGACCGATGGAAAGCAACTGGCAAAATCAATTGCAGCGTTAATTGAGGCATCAAAGCGTGATGAAACCGATAACCTTGAACTCGATCTTGAAGCTATCGAAGAAGAGCACCGCCGCCTAGAATCAGATACTGCTTATATTGCTAATGTCGAAGGGTTAGAAGATAAATATAATCTCCTACTTCAGCAATACAACAATTTAAATCGCCTGCATGATATAAATATTCGCTGGAACAGCTTGTTTTTTTCAGCACGAAAACTAGCGCAAACGCTGAATGAAAATAGCAAACCACTTGCAGAGAAGGTCTTTCACAGCAATGAAGCATTTGAACAAGCGAAACAAAGCCTCAAGCAAATAAGTACCCAAGCTAAAGAGCTGGAAATAACCATAGGTAACAACGGAGATCAGGTAAATAACGGCAAAGGCATTAAAGGTGACATTCAATTATTCAAATCACGCATTGATCAGGTAAATGTCATTTGCGCACGGCAGCCCGGCACTCAAATAAACGAAGTCATTCTGAGCCTTGAAGAATACCGGCAAGAGAGAGAGAAGCGCCTTTCCGTTCTTCAAAACAATGTAGATAATGCACATCGAAGACAGGAACTACAAAAAAATAAAGAAAACCTGGAAAACAAGCTTTTTGCGGATAATGAGAAGATTGAGCACATCAACCGCCTTCTTGGCAGCCACCTGACACCTCATGCACAAGACGTTATCGCGACATTAATCCCCGATATGATGATAGAAGTATTGTCTGACGAGGAGTTACGCCAAGCGATACCGAAAATTGAACATTTTGGCGAATTATTTAACGTTGATGATGAACAAATTTCCTTTCACCAACAATATTGGAAAAAACACCCCTTCAGCACAAAAAAACAACTGCAAAAAAACATTGCTTCTCTTGAAAGAAAACTACAAGACTGTAACAACCAAATCGTTGATATACAGCAGTATCAGTCTGAGCCAGCAAATGTACTGAATAAACTGAAGCGTGAAGTTACGGAAGCGAGAAATGACTTAGGGTTATTAAATGGCATTCAGCAAACCCGCCAAGATCTCCACGATAAAAAAGAACACCTGATTGAAGCGGAAAAGCAATTTACTCAAGCAAAACAAAAAATAATTGAGTGTCAAAGTCAGGTGACAAAAACTGACGCAGCACACAAAAAACATCAAGATGCTCAAACACTCTTATTGAAGCAATCTGATGAGATAAATGCCATTGTGACATCATTGGCTCAACTTCAAAAATACCATGAAGGTCGACTATATGAAGAACATGCCCTAGCGACGGTATGTTCGCCAACGAAAGAGCTTGTTGAAACATTGGAAAACGATATTGAACAGGCGAGGAAACTGAGAGAAAACGTACTAAATGGATTACGGGTATTCTTTGAACAGCAAATTATCCACGATCCACATCGTATTGCCATGAGCCAATCGCCAAGCGGACAACATGTTAAAGAAGGCATGGAATCGCTAAAACTGGTTTATCGCGAGCTTCCGGAAAAGAAAACGGCGTTAAAGCACGCCTATACCGAACATAATCACCTGCTCAATACAAAAACACAAACGCTGATTGATAATGTGACATTAATTGAACATTTCCAACGAAACCTCAATCAAGATCTCAACGAAACAAATATCAATAATTTATCTGGCCTAAAATTTTCCATCAGCCTCGATAACCGGTTCAAAAAACTGGTATCAGAAATACAGGCGGTCGACTTTTATGCTGAACAATCACTGGGTGAGAGTTTCTACCGCAGTTTGGTTAACTTCTGCCAAGAATTTTTCGCCCGAGGAGAAAGTCAGACATTAACACTAGAAGACATCATTCTGAATGTTGATATCAGCTATAAAATTATTGGTTCAGAACGTTGGCTCGATAAGCCACAGAGCAATAGTACAACCAGCCTAACGACGCTGGCGATAGTTCAATATTTGATGCAAAGGCTCTTCAAGCCCGGCGTTAAGTACCATATCCCCTATGTTATGGATGAGCTGCCAACTATCGATCCGCCCCAAATTCCTCCGGTTTTAAAAGAAGCTGAAACAAGAGGCTTTACTCTCTTTTGCGCTTCAACCCGGGCCGTCGGTGTTGATGTTATTGCTGCGGTTGGAAACCACTGCAATATTGGAGACATACAAGCTGACAAATTCTTTAGTCAGGAACGGCGCATCGTTTATTGGGGCGCATTGGAGTCATTAGGCCCTTTAGATGATCCAGAAATGCAATTAACTGAAGATGCGAAATTCGATGAACACATCTCTCACGCAGAGGTCATCGATGAAACACTTTGACACCCTAACAACGACAAAGATCCTTTTTGATCATGTACAGCTAATGGATCGCATTATCACGTTGATGGATAGCCGTGGCCATAACAATATCTTAATTCATAGCTACGAACTGATGTTGGCCGATTATATTCGCCGCTATGTTAATCAAGATGAATCAGAAAAAAGAAGAGTGAATATTGCCTTCAGTGTAAAGAACTTACAACAGGCAAACCTTCTTGCTGACTTGCACTTAGGTGAAGGCGTCATGGTTTTTCAACCCTCTTTAATCACCTTATTACGGCTATGTAACAGTGAGCTGGTAAAAGAGCTCAGTGATATTGAGTTTAAAGCTATGTTAAGCCGCTTAAAGGAGCTTCGGGACGCGTTAGATAACTTATCATTTAGCGATCAAAATGATGATTTTCGAGAGACCAGACAGTTCATCTTTGAGCATATCGTCGAAATACGCAGTAAACTACGTTCAAATGAACTAAAAATGAAACAGCTATCACAGCGATTAAGCCAGATTGCAAAAGAAACCACCCAGTCAGAACAAAACTTCATCGAAAATAAGCTGACAATGTTTCGCGAAGCAAGCCAGCTATCGCTCCGTTCCATTACACCCGCTCTTCAATTTCTTGACCCTCATTACGCGGTAGAAAAAGGTAACCTTCATCAAGTCATCGATAGCATTAGAGAAAAATTCGAAAGCCACCAACGCTATGAAGATGCCAATGATCTTTTACTACTGGGGCTAAATCTACTTCAAAGTTACCAACCTATCGAACAATGTAATCGTGAAGTTCAGGCTTTTCTCAGAAAGAACCACCGAACGGTCAGAGAATACAATGCGATGGAAGCGGCATACAGCGCCCTAAAAGCAGAGTATTCACAGACATTAACGAAACGACTCAATCGATTCTATATTCAAGATTCATCGTCATGGGTTAAGAATAATGATTTCGTGCTTGGGCTTAAAAATAATTCAAAAAATCAGCCTAAGCGACTAAATATATTTTCAACAGAAAGCTACCTTGATGGTTTTTGGCGTCAGCTACAACTGCGTATTGATGATGCAAAATTGATGTCATTTACTATCGGGCAAGCCGATTCTGCAACAATTAATCGAACACAAACCAATCGTCTCAGGCGTGACAGCCTTATTTTAGAAATAGCAGATAAAATGCGATTAGTTGATACGCCTGATCTTCATGCCCATATTCACCCCCGCCTGAGTATCATGCTATCGAGCCATCACTTAACCTACCAGCTCACGGATCTACTATTAGTTATCAATCGTTTCAAAACGACACGTAATAACATTGTTACAACATTAAAGCGCAGAAAAATTGCTGATGGACAACAAGCATACCGTTACCAAGTAATACGTTTTGAATCTCAGGGAGAAAACAGTAATGACAAATGAACATCAACGTTTCAGTAGTTTTGACCTTGTAAGCGCAAAAGATAGCCGAAATGTATACAAAGCCTTTCAAGCCGGCAAGGTCATCACCAAATTTCTGTTTAATAATGGCACAGGCTCTTATACAGAATCGCATCTATACCAGTCATTATTTAACCACTTAGATCACTACACAACTTTATATAGCCACATAGGATCTGAGTTGGTTTTTGAACCTGAAGGTGATTTTTTTTATATCCGTGGTCTAAATTTAGATGAAGATGAATCCGATGCAACGGCTTTGAAAATACAAGCAACATTGATTCTTCTCGGTAACATCTTTACCCGCCGTGGATTTAATCTTGAGCATCTATCCTCTATCCAATACGGTATTGATGACAACGACCTCATTTATTTAAAAGCGCAAAGTGGATCTCTTGATATTCTAAAAGCATGTAAGCTAGAAGGTTGGGAGGATGCATTGAGTTTTCTGGTAAAAAGAAACATTGCTTTTTATAACCACCATAACAATCTGATTTTAACGTCAGCTGGTCAATACTTCCTCAATAAACTTGTCGATAGTTACAGCTCTCGCCCTGAGAATGAAAGGCCTGTGGGATGAGATTAACTCACAGACTATCACTGGCTTGTTACTATAGCACTAGAGGTACTAACGCTTAAATAATCGGCCATTTATGATTTTCAATCGCCATTTCATCCGTTTTCATTGATGTCGCCATGATTTGCGCCATAATACTGGATATACATCCAGTCAATTAGTGAGGTGCAGATGAAAACCATAGCTACAGTAATGCCTCATGCTAGTCGTTTCTTTACACTTCACAGTGAACGGCAATAAGTGGCTAATTTCAGCACCCATCTGAACTATGCCGCTATCGCCAGTGGTCTTGCTGCGACGGCATTGCTGTCAGCAGGCCATATCCAACCGATCACCGCCTTATGGCTCGCTTTCGTAGGCGCGATTGGCGGGCTACTACCCGATATTGACTCTGACAATTCAACGTCGATGAATACATTATTCGGGCTGTTGGCGGGGATCTGCAGCTTTGTGATGGTGTGCCATATTTACCCCCATGTCACTATGCTTGAATTGATCCTGTATGCGGTTTCGCTCTATGCTTTTATCCGCTACGGTGCCAAATCACTATTTGAAAAAATCACTATACATCGCGGATGCTGTCATTCGTTGGCGTTTATTGTATTACTGGGGATGTGTATTGTTTGCTTATCCCGTTTGATGGGATATAGCGATACCACCAGCTGGCTATCTGGTCTCTTTGTAACCGCAGGTGGCGTATTGCATCTTCTTTTGGATGAAGTGTGTAGCGTCGATCTGGCAAACAGGAAGATCAAGTCATCATTTGGCACTGCGCTGAAAATTATTTCACTGCGAAACCCGGTGATCAGTTTGGCTCAAATCGCGGCTATTATCGCACTGTACGTATCGGCCCCACCCTATGATTCAACACTGAGTTTACTCGCAGATTGGCAACACTTTCAGTTCCGTCCCGCATGGCTAAATTTAAAAACCGTCTCGTATTGCCTGCGTGACTTTATTACCTCGACGGCTGATATTTTTCAGGGCTTTTCAAATACCGCATAGTGCCGCCCACACTTTATACATGAATCACCACCGCCTCGGCGGTGGTTTAAAGGATTATAAAACCAATTGGTATAACTACAGTATTTTGGATAAGAACTGCTGTAATCGAGAATGTTTTGCGCTATCGAAAATATTTTCTGGCGTATCACTTACCAGCAATTCCCCCTCTTCCATAAACAGCACTCTGTCGGCGACCTCCCGGGCAAATCCCATTTCGTGGGTAACCACCACCATAGTCATGCCATCTGCTGCGAGAGCTTTCATTACATCCAGTACTTCGCCGACCATTTCTGGGTCAAGCGCTGATGTTGGCTCATCAAACAGCATAATATCAGGCTTCATTGCCAATGCACGCGCAATGGCAACGCGCTGCTGCTGTCCACCAGAAAGGTGAGAGGGATATACATCCATTTTTTCAGCTAAACCAACTCGATATAGCAGGCTTTCTGCTTGCTCTTCAACCTCTTTCGCTGTCCGTTTGGTCACGGTTAATGGTGCCAGCATTACGTTGCCCTTCACTGTCTTGTGAGGGAACAGATTAAATGACTGGAACACCATACCCACATTTTCACGCAGGGCGTTAATGTCTGTTCCACGGGCATACATATCCATACCATCAATCATGATATTGCCAGAGTTGATATCTTCCAGCTGATTAAGCGTGCGCAGAAAAGTAGACTTACCCGAGCCCGATGGGCCGATAATCACGACCACTTCCCCCCGCTTGATGGTCGCACTGACCTTTTTCAACGCATGACAGTTATTCGGATATATTTTGTCGACTTGGGTCGCGACTATCATCTCATCGCCGTTGTAATCTCTAGTCACTGGACGCTAACCTTTTTTCAATGCGTTGAATAAACCAAGATAACGAAGTGGTTAAAAGCAAATATAACCCCGCTACCACGAACCAGATTTCGAACGTGGCAAAACTCCCGCTGATCACTTCACGACCGGCTTTAGTGAGATCTGTAATTGAAATGACAGAGACTAAAGAGGAATCTTTAATTAATGTGATCAACTGTCCGGCCATCGGCGGCAGCGTGCGTTTAAATGCCTGAGGCAATATCACATAAACCATTGCCTTGGGGTAACTCATGCCGAGAGAACGGGCCGCTTCCATCTGGCCTGGTGGAATGGATTGGATACCAGAACGAATAATCTCTGCGATATACGCTCCGGTGAAAATCGACAATGCAACGACACCGGCGGTAAACCGTTCCAAATCCATTATCGTACCTATGAAAAAGTAGACGATGAATATCTGTACCAGTAAAGGCGTGCCGCGGATAATTTCAACATAAAGAAATGAGAAGTTCTTGGTAACCGGATTATCCGATATCCGCATGAGTCCCGCGACTAAACCGAGAATGACAGCGAAGAATAAAGAAATAACCGATATTTTCAGTGTCACCCAAAGCCCGAACACTAATGGGCCGATTGACCAATGTTCTGAGCGCGCAATAATATCTCCCTCAAATACAATGTCGCCGTCTTCAACTAAACGTTCATCATAGATCTTCACCTGTTGAGGGATATCGTCGAAATCAAGATCAACGGCCAGTGAGCCATTGTCATTAACAACAACAGTTCCATCACCGCCAGCTCTGATTTCCAGAGGAGAGGTATCTAGCAAATAAGGTGTTACCCTTTCCCATTGCCAGTTGTAATTTATTTGTTTGGAGGATTGATACACACCAAGAAAGGAGAACCCGAGAATAACAAAAAAAATGCCGTGCCACAGCCAACGATTCGACGTCCTAAACATAACTTCTTCCATTAGGAGTTGGGAGATTAAAACAAGTCGGCCAGACGCTGCCGCCTGGCCGATGATGGTTATTGCACTTGCTTCAACCAACGGTCGTTTTTAAACCACTTAGCGTAGACGCGATCATACGTACCATCGCCTTTAATCTGACGAAGGAAGTTATTTAAAAAATTCAGCATATCGTTATCGCCCTGTACGACAGCCCAACCTAATGGTTCGAACGTAAATGGCTGCTCCAGATGCACAACTTTGCCTGCGTTTTGCGATGCATAAATAGCATTAAACGGCATGTCGTAAATAAACGCATCGGCCTTACCGTTTGCCACTTCAAGTACCGCATCAGACTGGGTTTCAAATACATTTAGCTTGGCTTTACTGATCATACGTTTAATTGCTTGCTCACCCGTCGTACCCAGCTTAGTCGCAATGGTGTATTTACTATCATTCAAATCTTTATAACTGGTGATTTTCCCTTCAAGCTCAGGATTAAGCAAAATACTCTGACCAACGACAATATACGGATCAGCGAAATTGACTCGCATATTACGCTTAGCATTGATTGTCATGCCGGCATTAATCATATGGCATTTACCCGTAAGCAGGGTTGGTATAATTCCGTCCCAGGCCGTATTAATCGGCACATATTTCACATCCATCTGACGTGCCATTAACTTACCGATATCGATATCAAACCCAATAAAAGAGCCATTTTTACTTTTCATTTCAAACGGCATATAACCAGCATCAAAACAAACCCGCAACTCACCTGATTTCGCAATATCATCGAGGATAGGACCGGCAGACGTTGTAGCTGACGTAGTAAGAAGTGCTAAAGCAGCGACAAAACCACCAAATAATTTGCGCATAGACATCCCTGTATAGTTAGCGCTGCATAAATATTTAATTTAAACAGCAAATTAGTTACAAATTCACCAGCATCAATACGACACCGTTGTTTTTATAACAAATTAACCACCACAAATTCAAACACTCACGAAACAAATAACAGTAAGGATATTAACAACAAGCACCTTTTGGCGATATGATTGATGGTAATACATGGCTATTAGAGTCATTACCACCCCATCAGTAACACCAGACCCGTGAATACTTTGAAAATGAGATAATATTCAGAATTTTAGAAAACTTATTCTTAGAATGGTTTTGTACTAATAATATTAAAAATTAAATGATATCCGTCACGTTATATGACTCATACGATTCGGCAATATGCGGCTGAATTCCGGCATCTCGAAACTGCAATGAGGATTTATTGATACTGTTCTGAAAGTCATGATGATGCGCATGTCGCATTTCGACACCAGCCCGGCTTAGTCACAGAGCAACCTCTCGGTATTTAGGGGCTTTCCTCAATCAAATATCAGAAATCATATAAGGGCGCCTTATCACGGCGCCCTTGGCGGAATTCAAAAAGTGGAATGAGTGATGGCCGGATCAGGGTTTAACTGGATAATTTTTTGATAAAAACATCAGCACTTTTGCCCAATACTCAGGATAGGCACCAATATCATGGCCTTTATCGGCAGCATATACATGCTCAAATGGGTAAGCATAACGGTGATCACGTAATCGCTGCATCACAGTTTCTGACATATCGTAAGAGGGCCAGACAGGATCCAGCTTGCCTGAAAGCAACAATACTGCCGCATTCATCTGCTCAACCGGGATTGCCGACATGGCCGCAATAGCTGGATCAGCCAGCGACGCCCGGAATGAGTTAACTAAAGTATCTTTAGGCACAAAAGGCGCGAAAGGGATCGGCTCACTGCCATGGGTCCAGGAACTGACTCCTTTCATACCAATCCCTTCAAACACATTGGACGCAGGCACAATTCCCACCACAGCTCTAATTTCCGGATATTTACTGGCCAGCAACAGGGACATCTCTCCACCTTTTGAGATTCCCATCACCGCAATATCCTGACTGTTCACGGCAGGCTGCTCTGTCAACCAATGATGGCCCTGCTCAAACACTTCTAAAGGAATATTTTCCAGGGTAGCCGGTAACCCTTCAAGCCCAAAATAGGCCATAGATAGTGCAGCATAGCCCTGCTGAACCAGATCTCGGCGATTTTGTTTGAAATCACCGTCGCCACTCCAGGTTTTACCGCCACGAGAGCCGCCCAGCAGGATCAAAGGCTGCTTGTTGGCTCTGTGTTTATTATAGAAATAGTCCGCCACGATCTCACCGTTATCCACGACACGACCGGTAAATCCGACATGTTCGCCAGTGGCTTCAGGCACCAGGGTCAGCGTGCCCGTCTCAGGAATTGCTGTTACCTGTGCGACTCCATTTTCAACCCGCACAATATCGGTATGAGCATCTTTTTGAATTCCAGGAGTAGGCTGATCTGGCCGCTGTCTACTTTCCACAAATTGCCAACCCGCAGGGACCGGAATGGCCACACTGACAATGTAATTGAAGTTAGCATTTGCAATCGTGTCTGTGATCGACACTTCAACTTGCTGTTCGGTCGAAGAGAGGACCTTGATATTGAGATCGCTGACATAGGACCATACATCTCCCTCTTGTTGCGTCGGTGGTTGGCCTTCATTCCACCATTTAGCCTGCCAAATTTTGCCATCAGACAGCATCATGTCGCCGCCGGTATATACCTTAGTCTGGCTCCACGACGATACCGTTTTTTCATGCTGCTCCATCCAGGCACTTTGCTCACCATCTATGGGTTTTTGCCCCTGTGACCACCATTTAGCCTGCCAAAGCTTGCCATCATAAAGGGCTTCATCCCCTTTATTGTAGATTCGAACATCATGCCAATGACTTATCGCCATCGCTTGCCCTGATACCGCCAAGGCCAGTAGTGATGCTAAAAAACGTTTTTTCGAAAATATATGAGGCACATGCATAGTAATTCCCTTTAAAGTCCTTTCCCTATATTCAATTAATTTATCATCAATTAATTGAATATTTAGTGACCAGGGAACAATATAACGATGAATGCAGCAGAAAATACAGCTAATATTCAATGTTTTGATAGAACGGATTTGTACAGAGTGGAGTGGGGTTCATCGCCTCAGTTGGATGTGTACTGAGGCGCAAGAAAAAAGCGCGAAGCATTAGGTACTTATGGCTTGAAGCTGCGGGAATTTTTGATATTTCAGAGGAATAACAATCGGTAAACATTTACTGCTGAAACAGCGACGGAAATGCTCCCACTGCCGGGGTAATTTCAACGTACAGCTTCATGTTATGTTTAACCCGTTTGATGTACTGCTGGGTTTCTTTGTAAGGGGGGATGCCACGGTACTTTCTTACCGTGCCCTCACCTGCGTTATAGGCCGCAAGTGCCATATCGATATTGCCCTGATACATTTTGAGCAACCGGGCCATCATTGCAGTTCCTACTTTGATATTCTGCTCAGGTAAGAACGGATTGATCTGCCAATGGCGGGAATTACTATCCATCAACTGCATCAACCCTTTAGCCCCCTTGTGACTCACTGCGTTCGGGTTAAAATTTGATTCCGCCTTGATGATCCCCAGGATCAGAGCTGCCGGTACGTTGTACTGTCTGGTGTAACGCGAAACCAAATCATAAAACCGTGGTTTTTTTTTCGTTTGCACGTCAGCAAACAGGCCTGCCCCCCAGCCCGAGGGAACATCAGCGACCAATGAATGTGAAGACTTCGGCTGATCGCTGGCAATAAGATTCAACACAATGTCGTTCTCTGGTATCGCCTTCGATGCGTTAGAAAATAGCAAGAGGAGTAGGAGTAGGCATGCGTGCTTCCTCATTGTTTGTTTTACCTATATGCCGGGGAGCTGTTATGTACCACATAAATCGCCGCAGAGTTTATAGCATTCTCCCTGGCAGGGATAGATCATAGATGGTGGGTCATAAAAATTTATGGCTGTTCTTTCGCAAACGCAGATATAACTCTTCCATCGATTCTATATACGAATTATCGCGATCCCAGAATGAAGGATAATCACCGCCTTTTTTGATAATAAGTGCCGGGATGATGGTCTCACTGACAGGTTCGATCTCAGACGGTATCGGTTCTTTTCCATGCCAAAAGCTTCTGACATCAACCAACTCTGGCACATCGGCCTTTTTAGGGCGAGTAAAATAGCTACTATGAGATGGCGGCACGCGCTCCTTGGTCTGAAGTGATTGCAGCAATACTTTTCCCAACGATGAGCGCGCCAGCTCTTGGTGTAACTTTTCACGCGACAGACCGCGTAGTTCGAACAGTAAAAACGGATCGTTATCTAACTGCTCACCCAACCGATAACAGACCCCGGCGATATGCTTACAAGGCACGGAATAGTCAGGGCAAGAACACGACACTTTAAAGTCTTTATAGCTGACTGGTAGCAAATTCAGTTTCGCAGCCTTAAATAACAGTTCAATGTCATCTGGCATCTCGTTCATCATCAGCTTGCAAATAGAGGCGGCGTTATCACCAATTGACGCCAGCACTTTATCCCACTCCTTTTGTGAAATAGGAGTTAGCGCTACGTTCGTTGTGTAAGTGGGCGCTACGTCGACACCAAAATAAGGATTCGCGTTACCCAAGATCTTAGCGGTTACTTTGCTGCCGCTGATGTCCCATTGTTTGACACGCTTATCTGTCCGATACGCCCGGCCTCGAGACAAGCGGCCACTGTCGGTAAAGCCTTCCAATGCATCGATAAATTTCTGGCCCCACCAGGTTTTACTTTTTGTGCTCATTGCCCTACTCCATTATCGACTGTTTGTTTAGCGCAATAAGCGATTTAAAGGCTTCATTGTCCAGTTTGGCTAACCAGCTTTCATCGTTGCCGACAATGCTGTCTGCTATCTGTTTTTTATCTTCAATCATCTCATCGATACGCTCTTCAAGCGTGCCCATGGTGATGAACTTATGGACAAAGACATTCTTTTTCTGACCAATACGGAAGGCTCGGTCGGTTGCCTGATCTTCAACCGCAGGGTTCCACCAGCGATCAAAGTGGAAAACGTGATTAGCCCTGGTTAAGGTGATACCGACACCACCCGCTTTGAGTGACAGAACAAATACCGACGGCTCAGTTGTCGGATCCTGGAATTCACTGATCATGGTTTCACGTTTTTTCCGTGAAACACCACCATGCAGGTAATAACAGTTAACGCGTTTTTCCCGCTCAAGATAGCGGATCAGCTGTTCGCCAATCTCAGTGAATTGGGTAAAGATAAGCACACTGTCACCTTCCGATTGTGCCTCTTCAATCATCTCGCCAATGCGTTCCAGTTTATGGGAACGCTCGGGCGAAAATTCACTGCCATCTTGTAAGAACTGCATCGGATGATTACAGATTTGTTTGAGCTTCATAAGCGTAGACAGCATTAAGCCCTGGCGTGCAATGCCTTCTTTTTCTTCAAGCTGTTTCGCCACATCATTCACGACCACTTCATAGAGCGCTGCCTGCTCTTTGCTGAGGTTGCAGTACTGCTTGTTTTCAACTTTATCAGGCAGATCTTTGATGATGTTCTTGTCGGTTTTCATGCGGCGTAAGATAAACGGCTCGATCAATTTTTTCAGCAATACTGATTGGGTCGCATTGTTAGCCTGCTGAATGGGTAATTCATAGGCTTTACGAAACTGTGCTTGGGTGCCGAGATAACCGGGATTTAAAAAGTTAAATATCGACCAGAGATCCATCAGTCGGTTTTCAACCGGGGTACCGGTTAAAGCCAGACGAGAGTTCGCGTTCAGCTTAAAGATCGCCTTAGTTTGTGCTGATTTCGGATTCTTAATATTTTGCGCTTCATCCAGTACGATACGGTGCCAGTCAACCATCTCTAGCAACTTAATATCTTTGCGCACCAGACTATAGGAGGTGATAACCATATCTTGCTCGAAGCAAAAATCTTCGAATTCATCGGCATCTTTTATCCGCTTGGTGCCATGGTGAATAGCTGTTTTCAGGTGCGGAGCAAATTTTTCGACCTCTTTTTGCCAGTTACCCATTACCGATGTCGGTGCAATCAGCAGCGTTGGCCCTGATTTTTCGTTTTCAGCGAGAACAAGATTCGCGATCACCTGGATCGTTTTACCCAAGCCCATGTCATCCGCTAAACAGCCGTTAAGCCCCAGTTGCTCAAGGTAACGCAACCATGACACGCCGCGCTTCTGATAATCACGCAGTTCGGCATTGAGTCGTTCCGGGTTGTCTATCGGTTCCAGTTCCGCATCATTAACCAGTTTATCCAGCATGGCAGCAAGGCTATCGCTTGGATCGAGCTCGAAGATCTCATCTTCTTCCGCCAGCTTTTTCAGCAATTCAGGCATCGATACCTGTGAGCTGTCATTGCCGTGTTGTTGCCAGAATTCCAGCATGTATTGCATTTTCTCTGGCTCTAATTCCATCCATTGACCACGAAACTGAATCAACGGGGTTTGCGCAGCCAATAGTTGATCCCACTCATTCGGTGTCAGCGGCTGATCGCCAATCGCGAGCTCATAACGGTAATCAACCAGATTATCTAACGACAACAGGCCTTTGCTACTTGTTGTAGAAGATGACGCACTTTTTCCCGTACCTGTTCGGAGTCGGATTTTGGCTCGCTGACGACCTTTCGGCGTCCACCAGGCCGGCACCATGACTTTAAAGCCGGCATCTTCCAATACCCACGCGCTCTCTTTTAAAAACTCAAACGCTTCATCCAATGTCAGTTGCACGCCCTCTGGTTGGCGCGTCGCCATGCCCTGCCATAACTTCGGGTAAATACGCGCAGCAGCACCCAAACTTAATAGCAACTGATGTTCAAAATCGTCTCCCATCACAGCTTCAAGATCGCTTTTTTCTTTCGCTGACAAGGCCCAATAAGCGGATAAATCCTGCTTGAAAGAGGGGGGCTGACGGGACACTGCGATAAAATGGATTGACCAATTGTCCGACTCTTCCGTCTCGGCTTCATGGAGCCGAAAACAGAGCTGAATACTGTTATTTTTAGTTAACTCACTCACTTCTTGCTGCCAGGCATGCCACTTTTCAAACTCAGCCTGCAAAACGTTTCCGGAACCCATTAAATGATTTGGCGAAAAGAAATCTTCCAGCAAAGTATTGGCAAACTTTTTCTGCGTGCTTTGCGGCGTTTTGGCGTTTGCTCTATCTAGAGTCTCGTTGATTGTTTCCTCGGAAAAGTGCCGCAGCAGGCTCTGTGGCTCGAACCCTTGCGAACAAACAAGGGGCATCTGTTTGATCGCGTGTTCTAATAAAGCTTCATAGCCAGCCGAAACAATCTGCCAATTCCGATAAATCTTGTTGTTAGCCCCCTCAACAGCCTTACTCTGCAAGAGGGCCGGAATGTATTGATCTTTATAGATCACTTGCTTGATTGACTGGCTAAAGTAGTACCAAAATAGAAAATCGCTGCCAAGACGCACGTCAGTAGTCTGATAACAACTAAGGAAATGGATTTGATTTATTGCCTGCAAGGGCAGATCCAGTGGTAAGCACTCAACCTGCCAAGTCTTTAGAGAAATTTCTTGAGGCGCGTCATTGCCAACCAGACCACTTCTCAGTTCTGGCGATGCTAATGGTGTCTCGTTGCTCTGATCACTGGAGCCTGACGGCAGCAGAATACCTTTATGACTAAACGGATAAATAAACGGATGAATAGACGAATGAGATAACGATGATTTCGGGCCCTGAGTAAATTTCAACTCAGTCTGCAGAAATTCATTTAACGCTATACCTTGTAAGTGGCGTGGATGAATATCACCGCCACTCTGACATGTCGCATGTTCCGTCTCAACCCAGATACAGAATTGACCCGTTTGAATGAAATCTTCCCCTGAAGAGGGGTTCCAAAAACCATGTATTATCTTCATTTTCTTATATTTATGATCAATCGCTTAGTCTTGTCCTCATTATGCATCACTTACGGTATTGGTGACTACCACAGTTACGCTTATACCCAAGTGACCTCAAGATGCAGGATTCAGAGTGAGCTCAGCGAGTTCAATTCAAGGGAAATGAGTACAGGAATGGTCATTCATTTCAAGCTCATTTGACGCAGAAGTGGGCTCGCTGACTCACTCCCAAAGGGCGAGTTTTATTGGCTCCTATGCTGCGTTGCTGATTTGTGACGTAGAACAACTATGTCTTCAAATCAGCGCCTTGCCTAGAAGCCAATAAATTCTCGCTGAAACGAGCATCTTGAGGTTACTTGGGTATATACAGTTCACTCACCGCCTCGCCCTAGCCCTCGCAACAACAATCAATCGGTTCACCAGCACGCTTTTCTTGGTCACTTGTGCTGATTTTAATTCACGAAGAACGCGCGCTATTTCTGAATCGAGATACTTTGCCGTTTTGGTTTTTACCAGCGCACGAATAACTTTTTCAGCATTTTTCGGGATCGGTTGTTCCAGCGCCCATACATAACTGTAAGAGTCACTTTCACTTAGTGGTTGTAAGGCTTTACTCAATTCAGCCATCGCCGCTTCTTGTAGGGGTTCATGTTTTACAGGCTCAGGCTCTAAAACGTCATCCAACCGACCCAGGCGCTTATAGTATTCATAAACAATGGGGGATTTATGATGTGGCAATTTGCCCGTTTGGTATAACTGAGGGCCCAGTTCGCAGGCGATGTCGACTTTGGCTTCCGGTACAAAAGAGCTCGCGTTTTTCATTTGCTGTGCTTTATTGCCGGAACTGTTTTTTGCACCGCTACTGGGCACACTGTAGTAGATTTTTGCGATGTTCTTGGCGCGGGTAAGCCCAACATAAGCCAGCCTGCGTTCTTCTTCCGTATCAGCAGAAATACTGACTGCCGACTTATTCACGTAAGGGAAAGCATCTTTATCCCAATAAGGCAGATAAACCTGATTATATTCACAACCTTTCGCACGGAAGATCGTTGTAAGCTGAATGCCTTGAGGGTTTTTGTTCATTGAGGCTGATTGTTGCGAATAATACTCAAAATACTGTAAGGCTTTTTCACAGTTTTGATCCATCGATTCCAGCACCGTCTCAATACTGTTTAATCGCTCAATCGCTTCCTCAATTTCTGAGGCTGTCGCTTCTGTTTTCCAGATCCAGTTGTCAAGCTGGCTTTCTCTTCGATACTGGCGATAGACATCTAAGGCTTTGAACGCCCCTTTTCGCGCTAATCGCACGATGAGATCAAGCCTGTCGGTCAAGTTATCAAATTTACTGTCACGGCCCGCAGTCTCGTGGTTCTTAATATACACAGCCCACTTTCCTGTTGGTATTACGGCCAGCTCGTCACAGATCGGACGCAGTTGCTTATTCGGTACATAACAGTGCGGAAAACATAACAGGTTAAACAGCAGCGTTGATTTCTGCTGATGACTCAATTCATCATAACGACCGGTTGCAACAGACATCAGATCGATCAGTAACTTCACTTCACGGCTATTGGCCAACACAGAGGGAACCGGCATCTGATAAGCAATCTGCTTGCTTAAAAATGCCAGTTCAAACAGTAAGGTCTGAGACCAGCGCCTGACCAGAATCGCAACATCGGAGGCATCACCACCACTAGTAATATATGCCTGAATAGATTGCACGATTTCCCCGACCTGACGCGCACTTCCCGTCACTTCAACTTGAGTATCGGCAACATTGTCGTGCGAGACGGTCAAAAAATCATGAAATCGTTGTTTGTTATTAGCAATAAGATGGCTTGCCGACAGCGCAAGGCTATGACCAAATCGAAATGTTCTCGACAGTGAGTAAGTACTCGCTGGCGAAAAATCGGTTTCGAAGTTGAGCATGAATTGCGGTGCACTTCCACGCCACTTATAAATACACTGATCGACGTCACCAACGGCAATCAGCTGAGCTTGCGGCCCTAGCAGCTGCTTTAATAATTGATACTGCGCCGTATTAATATCCTGGAATTCATCAACCACAATCAATTGGAATTGTTGATGATAGTAGTTCCGTATTGCCTCTGAGTTTTTGAGCACATTGACTGATTCGACAAGCCAATCATCAAAGAACAGTAATTTGTGTTCTTTCCGTAACGTCTCAAACTGCCAGTACGCATTAATAATAAACCGGTATTCACGGTTGATATCAGATAATTCGAACACTTCCTTCGGCGGCATCATATGCGCTTTGACTAAGCCAATAAAACTCATGAGAAGTTCGATTGACTTAGGATCTTTGATCATCTGCTGGCGTTGATACGCTTTCTCGTGCCCAGCCATCGTTCGAAGCACGGATTTGGCCAATCCTTTATCCCGATCACCCTCCTGAAAATCGAGCTGGTAACCCGTTTCTCTTAAGTATCCGGTCTGATTCAGCAGCTTTAGACAAAAACTGTGAAAGGTATGGACCGGGACGGCATCGGTGATCCCGGATGTTTGCAGCTTGTGTTGAAAATCGGTGCGAATATCCCGGTTAAACATCAGAACCAGCATCGAACTTGCCGGTATGCTAGCCAGTTTATGCTTGATAAGCCCCACCAGCGTGGTCGTTTTCCCCGTTCCGGCTCCCGCTACACATAAAGCATTTCCGGCTTGATGATGAATAAATGCTTTTTGCTCAGGGGTAAAACTTGCCATGGGTGCAACCAGATCTCAAAATCTCTCGAATAAAGAGGATTCTGCCATAGTTAAGCGCAATATTCCCAACTATGACAGCATCAGCAACTCATCGTTCCTATGAAAATGGCAAGCTGGAATCAAAGATTTAATCGAATTCGGTTAAACAGGCCAATGCAGGCGCGGCCATTGCTGCTGATCTTCATCAATATAGACCGTTATCTTGATCCTCGACGCGTAAGGAAGTTCAATGCGGCTTAAATGGGTATCGTCCTTCGGTAGCTTGAGCAGTTGCTGAATAAGTTGTCTCATTACACCAGCATGAGTAACCACTAACAGATGTTTCCCGGCGTGATCACGGAGTAGTTGCTGAAATGCATTTCGAATTCGGCTATCAAACGCAACCAGATCCTCACCATTGGGAGGCGTATGCGACCAGGGATCAGCCCAATACAGACTTAAGCGTTCTTTCTCTTGCTGCCATAACTGCGCGTAGGGAATACCATCCCAGTCACCAAAATCAATTTCTTGCCACTGATCGATAACTTTTACCGGCTTCTCTGCCTGTTGCCCGAATCGTTTGGCAAACGCTGCGCAACGAACAAGCGGTGAGGTAATAATGCAATCGATACCCGAAGTACTCTCTGGCTGGCGATCCAAAGCGTGCTGCATCTGCTCCCACCCTGCCGGGCTAAGAGAGACATCTGTTCTTCCTCGCATGCAGTCACTATCTGTTGGCTGGCCATGCCGTAATAACTCTATTGTTGTGGTCGTCATAACTACGCCTATTATATCTAATTACGGTTAAAATCAGGTTATACAAATGAGATTACGGCAGGCTCACCATTGCTCGTGATCCCCGCCCCTTGATGCCACGAAGGCGTTCCGGATATGATATTACGCAGTGCCCGTAACCATTCGCCATGACTGACCACCAGCACGTTACGTCCTTTATATTTTTCACCAACCTCATCAAGCCAGCTCATGATGCGCTGTTCAAGCTGTAACTCCGATTCAACCCCCGGAACATCCGCCATCGGGGTACGATAACGCTGATGATAGGCTTGCCAATGCGCCCCGCCAGCCTCGTGATCAATAATATTTTTTCCCTCTAAAATACCGAAACACCGTTCACGTAACCGCCAATCAGTCACTATATGACTGCCGGTAATATTAGCTGCAATACGTGCAGTTGCCTGTGCCCGCCCCAAATCGCTACTGTAGATAACCGCGTTTTGAAGCTTGGCACCCGGCAACGCTGCAAGCCGGCGCTTGGCTTGAGGGGTTAATTGACTATCGCGCCAGCCTTGAAGTTTCCGGGCCATATTCCATTGCGTCTGGCCATGACGTAACAAAATCAGCTTCATTGCTCTGCCACTTTGCCTAGAAATATATCGGCAACCAATTTTGGATTTGACGGGAAGTACCAATGGATATAAGAGGCAATCAGGTTGTTTTTCATCCATACCGGATCGGTTTTACGGCCACGCTGAGACACAGGTTGAGTTAAGACCTGCTCATTCGATTCGGTGGTTGAATAATGGAAAGTATGTCCACGTAATGTGTAGCTGTTATTGCGAGTGTTGTTATCGTGACTAAAAGTCGCTTCGACCATACCAAGTGCAGCCAGTTTCGGCTGCATGGCTGAATCGGCATCTAACACGCCGCTTAGTATGGTTGCTGTGCCATCTAACGTCGTCAGTGAGCGGTTGAGATAAAGCATCCCTCCACATTCCGCCAGACACGGTTTCCCTTGCTCAACATGCTGTTTAATCTGCGCAATTAGCGTCTGATTTTCCGCCAGCGCACCGGTCGATAATTCAGGATAACCACCGGGCAGATACAGCGCATCGCAATCAGGCAAACCATCACCCGAGACCGGTGAGAAGAATTGCACGTCTGCTCCCATCGCTTGTAGAAGCTCAATATTTGCCCGATAGATAAAGCTAAATGCGCGATCACGGGCTATGGCGATGGTTTTACCCGCTAAATGGGGCAAGACCGTATCAGCACTAACATCATCAAAAGCCATCGGTGCCGGTAACGTGACTTTACCAAATTCACCAATCAGTTCTGCCGCCCGATCTAATCGTTGCTCAAGATCTTCCAGCTCATCGGCCTGAACCAGCCCTAAATGACGTTCCGGTAAGGTGATCTCACTCTCTTTCGGTAACCATCCACAAAACGCTAGATTTTCCGGCAGGCTTTCTTGCAGCATTTTGGCGTGATGGACTGAGCCTACACGATTGGCGACCACACCAAACATCTCGATATCATCTCGATAATTGGCAAGACCATAGGCCAGTGCCCCGAACGTCTGTGCCATGGCTCCCGCGTCAATCACAGCCAAAACCGGAATGCCGAGCCGGGCCGCGATATCAGCACTTGAGCAGTGGCCATCGAACATGCCCATTACGCCTTCAATGAGGATCAGATCGGCTTCTTTCGCTGCCTCTGCAATTAACGCTTTGCAGTGTTTCTCGCCGCACATCCAAAAATCGAGCTGATAAACCGGTTGTTGCGAAGCAAACTCTAAAAAACGCGGATCGATAAAATCCGGCCCGGTTTTAAATACCCGGACCTTCTTTCCTTGTAAATGAAAGTGACGAGCCAGGGCCGCAACTACGGTGGTTTTTCCGCTGCCCGATGAAGGTGCGGTAACAACTAATGCCGGGCAATGTACGGTTGAGTTACTCATTGTTATTTCCACCTATAGCTCGAACTCTGGCCATAATTTTTTCAAATCCAATGACGTTTCAATGGCATCGGCAACGCGATCGATGCCTTCTTCACGTAATGTCGCAAAATCAACACCTTGCGCATTATGTAAACCGACCCATTGCAAAATGGCCTGACAAGCCTTTTCCGATTCAAAAATACCGTGAACATAGCTGCCGAAGACCTGATTATCCATATCCAGGGCGCCATCAGGACCGCCGTCTAACTGCACCGGTGCATCACTCGCGACTCCCTCGGTCACACCAGCATGAATTTCATAACCCGTAATATCTACCGGTTGCTGTTCAGGCAATTGCAACGTCCCTTTTACCTGACGCAAGTGCTTATGGGCTTTAAGCTCGGTATCAATGGCTAAATAACCCAGCCCTTCACTGACACCCGGCTCGCCTTCGATACCGGCAGGATCAGCCACCGTACGCCCGAGCATTTGATAACCGCCACAAATTCCCATGACCTTGCCCCCGAGACGCAAATGACGGGCAATTTGTTGCTGCCAGCCTTGCTCACGTAAAAAGGCCAAATCGCTACGAACGCTTTTCGAGCCCGGTATAATAATCAGATCGGCAGGTGGCAATGGCTGGCCTTTGTGCACAAATACTAAGTCAACGTTCGGATGCATACGCAAAGGATCGAAATCGGTATGGTTGCTGATCCTAGGCAGAACGGGAACCACCACTTTTAACAGTTCACCATCACCTTTATGCTGATTGATATTGATCGCATCCTCAGCTTCTAACATCAGGCCATGCAGATAAGGCAACACGCCTAATACCGGCTTTCCTGTCTTCTCTTCCAGCCAGGTTAAACCCGACTCTAGTAAACTGATATCGCCGCGGAAACGGTTAATAACGAAACCTGCCACGCGCGCTTGTTCAGATTCTGAAAGCAGCGCCAGGGTGCCATATAAGTGGGCGAATACCCCACCCCGATCGATATCTGCCACAATGATCACCGGGACATCCGCACGCTCAGCAAAGCCCATGTTGGCGATATCATGTTCGCGCAAGTTAATTTCAGCTGGGCTGCCGGCCCCTTCGATAATGATCGTTTGATACTGCTGCTGTAACCGGGCAAAAGAGTCCATGACATCGCCCATCACAACGGGCTTATAGTTGTGATAGGCCACGGCATCCATGTCTTGCCGTGCTTTTCCATGAACGATAACCTGAGCGCCGATGTCTGTGTTGGGCTTGAGTAATATCGGATTCATATCGGTTGTTGGTTCAATGCCACACGCAAATGCTTGTACGGCTTGTGCACGTCCGATTTCGCCGCCATCGATAGTGACAGCGCTATTAAGAGCCATATTTTGCGGCTTAAAAGGGGCAACGACAATACCACGTCTTGCCAGCACACGGCATAAACCCGCGACGAGAACTGTTTTTCCGGCATCGGACGTTGTTCCCTGAACCATCAAAGCTTGAGTTGTTAATTGCATAAATAGAATTCCAAAAAAGTGGTGATTAACTACATCCGTGGCGATTTATACCAATCAGTATTATTCCAGCCACGGCTTTACCGCCGCATCTAAGCTGTCCATGATTTGCTGTTGTGATAACCCGCTTTGCTCAGCCAGTACCAAACATCCCCCCAACCCGCAGCCCTCAACGACATACCCTTGCTCGTATAAATGCAGGGCGCGGTAAGATGAGCGACCAAAATCAGTCGTTGATGGTGTTACCGTATAAGCCGAAGGTAATTTCGACAGCACGGCCTGCGCATCATTGCCCTCGAGCACCCAACGCGTCATCGAGATCTTTAACCTGTGCTTGATGGCATCGGAGCCAATCGCCAGCAAAGGCGCTACAAACATCATTCCGCCCGCGAGTTTCAATTCCAGCGCAGTGTTGTCGCTGCAAGGTGTCATCAATAAGGCAGAAAGCGCGCGCTGGATGGGATCAGATGCTTGGTTATGTTGCAGAAACTGGTGGACATCACATGGCAAATGGGCAAATTCTTGTCCCAGCCGCGCGAGGAGTTGCTCTTTAATTGCCAGCTTATCGGGGTCTTTTGTACTCCCGGCCAGGGTTATTGATTGGTCCAGCCAACGTCTTAACCACAAAGTCGCAAACGTCGTACCTCCCACGCCGCATTCCGCAATGACATGTCCTTCTCCGGCTTTCGCCTGACGTGCTAATTCAGGAAGGAGTTGCTGGTGGATCAAGCTTGCTTCTTCGCCAATATCACAGCGGTGGCAGACAATCTCATCCATCATGCTGCCGCTAAAATCAGGCAACTGCTCAAGCCCCAGCTGATAACAATGGAGACGGATTTTTGTGCCTTGCTTCTGCAATGCTCGCAACACGCCATGTACCAAAATAGCCGGAGTTACAGATTGCGAACCTATCACCGGCGACGCTGACAACTGTCCGCCTAATGTGGTATTTGCACGCCCGCATGCAATCAGTTCGGTATCTCTGGTTGGCGTTAGCTGCATCAGGTTTTCACCCACGCCGGCATCACTGATCTGATGCAATTCGGGAAGAGGTGCGGCCGCATTAAAAATAATGAAGTTAATCCAATTCATTGGTAGCGCCTTTCAGTACCTGCGGCAAGCCTGCAATCACAAAGACCACCCGATCAGCCTGCTTGGCAATTGCCTGATGTAGCCATCCGGCCTCATCAACAAAGCGACGCGACATTTCCCCCATCGGGACAATACCCTGCCCGACTTCGTTTGAAACTAAGATGACTTGGCCCTGAGCCTGATCTAATGCTTCTAACAATTGTGCTTTGGCATCAGACCACATGAGATCGTGCTCGCCAAACAAACAGTTGGTTAGCCATAACGTCAGGCAATCAACCAGCAAGCAGCTGTCGGGAGTACTGTGACAACGTATCGCTTCAGCCAGTGCCAGCGGCTCTTCAATAACCTGCCAATGTGCCGGTCGTTGTTGCTGATGATGGATGACACGTTGTGCCATTTCGTCGTCATGCACTGTGGCGGTCGCAATATATTTCACCGTCAGCCCAGAATCCTGTGCCCGGCGTTCGGCATAGCTACTTTTGCCAGAACGTGCACCACCGAGAATAAGTTCAACTTGAGCCATTCTCTTCTTCATCTCATATTCCTTCCGACCGAGTGATTATTGTTGGGTGATTTTCGATAACGTTAATTCAAGTTTTTTCCATTCTAACTCATTGCTTGGCAAGCCAAAACGCAGTGCATCTTGCTCATCACACAATCGAGTTAAGATAGCGTGCTGACATAGTTGATGGTGAATCATGGGAGCATCCGGCAATGCGACAGTCTGAAACAACTCGGTGCCACTGATCTTGCCTGTGAAATAATGCGTTAACAATGTGCGTAATCGTGAAGAGCTATCAGCCAAACGCTGGCACATATGTTGTTGCCAAATACTATCAAGTAGCGCCTCGCGGGTGATCCAACGGCTCGGGCCGGGGATCGTCCACGGACCCATTTTTTGTGCAATTGAGTCAAGCAATCCCTGTTGTCCGAAAAGAAACCCGACCCGGGCGCCGGCAAGACCAAAAAACTTGCCGATCGAACGCAGGACAATCACATTGTCATCGAGAGGACGAGTCAACAGAGATTGTTCTGGAGTACAATCGATAAATGCTTCATCGACAATCAACATGCCTTGCCGCTGTTGCAACTGTTGTTGCCACAACCGAAGTTGCTCCAGTGGCAGTCTGACACCAGTTGGGTTGTTCGGATTGATACATACAACAATGTCTGCTCGTGCTAATAGCGAAGTACTCGGAATATCTTCGTAATATTCAATCTGCCACCGTGCCCCGTCTACGCCGCAATAGCTTTGCCAGGCATGCTGATGTTCCTTGTAACCCACCCGCGGTAAGGCAACCACACCGAGTCGCCCCCGCTGCTGCGCGACAACCTCAGGCAATGCCATAATTGCAGCTTGTGAGCCCGCAACTGCCAGCAGTGATCCACAGCCATAATATTCAGCGGCGGCCTGCTCCAGTCCGTCATTGAGTTCGGGTAACCGATTCCATGCATCGAAAGGTACCGGCGGACAAGGATACGTAAACGGGCTGACCCCGGTAGAGAGATCGAGCCACTCTGCAACTGGCATCTGATATTGCTGTGCAAATTTTATTAAGTTGCCACCATGTTCTAACATCATTGCCCCGCTTGATTATCCAAGACCGATAAGAAGTAACACTAACACCCAGATCCAAGCGCCATGATTGACCAGACGGTTGGCCTGAGGAATAACCTGATAACCGGCAAACTCACCGCATCCCATATAGATTTTATCGTGACGTTTTCCATGATAAATTGCCGGCCCGCCAATGGAGGTATTGAGCGCGCCAGCACCGGCGCACATCACCACCCCGCCATTGGGGCTTGAACATTGAGGGGCTTGCTCTTTCCAGCATTTCATCGCCGACTGCAAATTACCCTGTATGCCATAAGTCACGGCAGTCAGACGTGCGGGTAGCCAGCCCAGCAGATCGTCAAGTTTGGCTGCCGCAAAACCAAAGTCATAATAGCGCTCGTTTTTATAGCCCCACATAGCATCTAAGGTGTTGGCCATCCGAAAAATCAAAGCGCCCGGCGCCCCTGCAACTACAAACCAGAACAACGCGCCAAATACCGCATCATTGCCATTTTCCAGTACTGACTCAACGGCCGCTGACGTGATCTGATCGGCATCCATGGTTGTCGTTTCGCGGCTGACAATTAAACCGATTTTTTCGCGCGCTAAGATGAGATCACCATTTTTTAACGGGCGATAAATCTCGCTGGCATGAAAAACTAAGCTGTTACCGCCAATGGTCAAATAGAGCACCACAACATTGGCAGCTAACCATAGCCACGGTGAAAGGTAAAATAGCCATACCAGCAGCAGGCAAGCCAGTAATGCAATCGGCAGTACCGCCAGGCCCCATGCCACCATGCCACTGATCCGGATCCGTAGCGGTGAAGGCGATGGCGTCGTGGCAGCCATTGAGGACAATGAATGGCTTACTGAAGATGAAGTAGCCTGCTTACGGCACTGCTTCTCAACCCAATTCGCCCAACGGCCAAAGCCAACCAGCGGATGAAACCGGCTCGGCTCACCGAGAATACGGTCCATCAATAGTGCCGCGGCCACCATCGCCGCAGCAACTACAAGCCCGGAGCCGGCAGGCAGATGCAGCCCGTCAAGCCACATTCTTCACCTCATCGTCTTTATGAAGCGCAGCTTCAAATGTTGCGAGATCCCACTGACGATTAGGCAGAGAGCCAGCCCAATGTCGTGCGGTCTCGTTTAACGGGATAATCGTGGCTTGTTTCAATCCCGGTTGCTGGCTAAGCAGCGATTCCGCCTGAATAATATCCTCCACCATTAGCCAGTTAATTTCCGGTAACTGGAAGCGTAAAGGCACCGGACGTCGGCAACCAATATAGCGATGCAAGCTGTTATGAGCGGCCTGGCACTCCGTCTCTGACGGTACCGATAGCACCACACAGTTCTCAGAAACAGCCTCCGGTACGGTTTCAGCGATGATACCAATCTGTTTCAGCGCTTGTGCCGTCTCTGCGTTCTCGGCGCCAATTGGCATCGCAAAACGGCGAAGATCCCATTGATAGTCATTCACCCCTTGCCACCACAAAGTCACCGCAGCAACATCGGCAAATTTTAGTGCCGGTAACTGACAAAGTTCAGCAAGCAAATCTTCATCAACATAGCTTTCCAATTGACATGAAGGGGCTTCAAATACTTCCGCGCCAGCCGATTTAAGCTGCGCTGAATGTGAGTCATTCATATGAAAGGAAGGGCCACACAACAAAGCACGCTCGCCAGAGAGCGGCAGTAAATGACGCCACCCCAGCTCATCAGCCTGTGCGACCACGCCTCCCATGACCACGAGTGCCGGATCATGATTATCAAGAGCCAGAACGAGTTCACCAATGGTCGCTAAGGTTCCTTTGGTAACGGTATGGCTGGCACAAGTTGCAGAAGAGATATGAGCAACTGGTGTGGTCGGGCAACGGCCCTGCTCAATCAGCTTCTGCGCATGCTGAGCCAGTTTTTTTGCGCCCATGTAGATCACTAACGTGCCACTTGACTGGCCTAATGCCGCCCAGGAAGAGAGCGCTTTTGAGCTTTGATGACCACTGGCAAACGTAACATCAGAAGCAATACCGGCACTGGTTAAAGGAAAACCCGAATAAGCCGCGGCACCCAGCGCTGCAGTTATTCCCGGTACAATTTCATAATCAATACCGTGCTCGTTTAAGTTACGGCACTCTTCCGTTGTGCGGCCGAAAATACACGGGTCGCCCGCTTTTAAGCGCAATACCTGCTTGCCCTGAAGGGCAAAATTAATCACATCGGGGTGCATGCCGTAATCAATATGACAATGGCGATAGCCCCGATAGCCGACTTCATAGAGCTGCACATGATCAGGTACGCACGCTAAAATTGCCGGACTGACTAACTTGTCGTAACACACCACATCGCAGCTATGCATTAAATTAAAAGCGCGGCGCGTCAACAAATCAGGATCACCCGGTCCCGCACCAACCAGAAATACCTTACCCTCGCTCATCATGGTGCTCCTGATCTGTTTGTAGATAGCCCGTTTGTAGAGCTGTTTGTAGAGATCCCGCTTCTGGCTCACCTTCAATTACCGTCGCCTTACGGAAATCATGGGAGAAGCTAGGATCATAGAGTTTAGAGTCAGCAAAATCATCAATAGCAAACACTTTACTGACGATGATCATCGCCGTTGAGCGGATCTTGGCTTCATGCATTTTTTCGGCAATATCGGCTAGGGTGCCGCGAATGATACGCTGCTCCGGATGAGATGCTTTTTCGACAACGGCAACCGGCCAGGTCGAAGGATAGACATCTTCAAGCTCTCGTACGACTTTGCGGATCAGCGTGGCACTGAGGAATAAGCACAAAGTGGCTTCATGAGCCGCCAGTGATTTTAGATTTTCCTTCTCGGGTACCGGCGTACGACCGGAGGCGCGACTGAGAATAATGGTCTGACATTCCTCAGGAAGCGTCAGTTCCTGACCAAGTGCCGCAGCAGCAGCCTGAAAAGAAGACACACCCGGTACCACTTTCCAGTCAATACCCAGTGCTTTTAAGCGACGTGTCTGCTCGGCCAATGAGGAGTAAATCGATAAATCACCGGTTTGTACACGCGCGACATCATGGCCCTTTTCAAATGCATCCACATAGACCTGAGTCATTTCATTGAGATCCATACCGGCAGAGTTCAGCACGAGCGCATCAGGATGTGCCCTTTCGATTACTGCTTTCGGTACAAGGCTGCCGGTATAAAGTACCACCGGGCAAGATTCGACTAATTTAGCCCCTTTGACTGTGATTAAATCAGGATCACCCGGACCCGCACCAATAAAGTAAACTGTCATAATTCTATTCCGTTATTATTCTTCTGAAGTGTCGATGGCAAGTGCACGACCGCGTTTTTGTCCCGGTAAGGTGACACCATCATCTAATTGATATTTATTGCGATAACCGCGAGGAGTCACGATCCAGTCGTGATACTGAAAACTACTGCTATTACCCACAATCACGGCGGCGTTCATGCCAAAATCCAGCTCGGTAAAATGCGCTAGGGTCGACAGGCTCACCTGCTGATCATCACGATAAGCGGCATTGACCACAGCCACCGGCGTCGTCGGCTCACGATATTGCAGCAAGATACGCTGCGCATTCTCGATATGGCTTTTACGCTTACGTGAACGAGGGTTATAAAAAGTGATCGCAAAATCCGCGTCTGCCGCCGCGTGGATCCGTTTTTCAATCACCGGCCATGGTGTCAGCAAGTCAGATAATGAAATCGTGCAGCTATCGTGACCAAGAGGCGCCCCAACCAGAGAAGCACAGGCATTGGCCGCAGTAATACCCGGAACGATTTCAATTTCTGGTCCCTGCTCTGGATCCCAACCCTGTTCAGTCAATAATTCCAATACCAGCGGTGCCATCGCATACATGCCGGCATCGCCTGAGCAAACTAAGACGACATTACGTCCGGCTTTCGCTTGTACAACGGCTGCGGCAACCCGATCCCATTCACGAGTCATTCCGTTTTGAATCACTTCCTGCTGATCAATCAGATCTCTGACTAAATCCACATAAGGGCGGTACCCGGCAACAACATCAGCATCCAAAATGGCTTGTCGTGCACGCAGTGACATTAAATCCAGGCTACCTGGGCCAAGTCCGACAAGAGTTAATTTAGCCACAACACACCTCCGTTTCTGGCGCACGTAAACGGACTAAACCATCCGCAATTTGTTGTTCAACTACCGCAATCAATTCGGGTAAATCAAGTAAGCAAAACTTATCACCGCTGATCGGCGTTGCTGCTGACACATCGAAAACCGGCTCAAGATCTTGTTTGATATCAGCCAAGTCGTTGACAAAGTGATTGCCGGAAACAAGCAACAAAGGCACCAAACGCAATCGAGGCTTAACCTCACTGCTAGAAACTGAAGGCCGTGCATTTTGAGAAGCCTGTAACATTTCCTTTTCTAACGATTCAGAAATCAGGCGGTATGGCCACGCTCCTTCTAATGAGCAGGTGAAATTCTTCGTCGATAACTTCGACAGTAAGCTGTCACAATAGTGGATAGCCTGATGACCGGGATTGTCCAATAATGGCGCGCCATGATGAATGAACAAATTCACATCGCTATCGTTAGCAAAACGGGCATTCAATGCTGCTAATATCGCACTGGTGTGAGAAGTGTGATGCATAATCGCCGGAGTATGTTCAATGTTCGCCAGCGAGAACTGACGGAAGCCTTGCACCATATTACACAGCTGTAGGTGTTCATCGGTTGGGAACAAGTAGCAAGAAACCACTAGAATTCGCTGGAAACCTTCCATATCAAGATCGGCCAGCACCTGCGGCAGACCTTGATATTGCTCTCCCTGCAGTGCCAGTTTTTTAACTACCATTTTCGAACTAAACGCTATTTTCACTGCGCAGTCCGGATAGCGCTCAGCGATCCGTTGTTGCAAAATAAGGTAGCGTTGCTGCTCTACTACCGAGCCAAAGCAACTTAAGACAATTGCCGTCCCTTTGGTATGGTGTCGTAATCGTTTCATTGTTGTACTGTTCCTTGTGAACCTTCAAATATCTCGCCTTTTGAACCACTCTCAGGAGAGTCAATCGCAGCGATAAGTTCCGGTTCCAATATTGAAGTCAATGGCACTCGCTGGGCCAATGCCGCGAATAACTCACGCCATTGCGTTATCGATAAGTTTTCGATATTTCGCAGCCAGCAGCCGTTATTAATCGGTGTTTCGTTCGAAGTAAGACGTTCATAAATCACCAACGTGGCACGGTTGCGACAGGCACCAGCACACATGGTTCGGCTGAGCTTTATCCGGTTATCACCGCTGGCAAGTCCCATTTCCTTGAGCATGGCGCGCAGATCATGGGTAAGATTTTTGCTGCCTTCCTTACTGCAACGTCCACCTTCGCAAAGTAATAGATGATGGCGGTGATGAAGCATGGGCCGGTCTAAATCAACGTGCTTTGGTTTGCATTGATAACCTTTCACCACCTCGCTGCCATGCGCATTGACTTTCGCTGACGGTTGCCCCAACCAGTTTTTCCAGTTGTGCTTCACCAGGGCTTCTTCTTTCTCAATACGACAACATGCCAGCGTCATATTGTAGCTACCTTTTTTGAACTTCCATTTCGCAACGGCCAGCTTGCTGGTCTGGCTCTGTTTCAATGCTGCCGCTTCAGCCACCGATGCCACACCGGTTACCTTCTCGACATAGGCCGAAGGATTCTCAATACCTGTCACGGTGCTAAGTTGCTCGGCTGAAAAGGTCACAAAAGGCCATTGCTGCTGTTGTGATAAATCAAGCAAAGCTTGTTCGTCCGCTTTTAAATCGATGCTGGCAATCGCTGTCACACTGTCAGGGGCAAGATTATACTCTGCCAAAAAAGCATCCACGCCAGCTTGTATAGTCGATAGCGGCGTATTGCGATCACAGCCAATACCGAGTACTAATGACTTAGGACGCCACAACACGGCTTTATGCTGCCAGGGCTGATAAAGGTCTGGTGTCGCCTGATCGCTGATTAATACCAGACCCTGCCACCCTTCGCTTTCAATATCAGCGAGTTCATGGTGACAACGAATATGTCTTGGCATCATGCGCTTATATGGCCACCAGTTCTTTTCGCCAGCCTGCTGAACGACCAATACCGGTTGATCGTTGACGACAGCCGCAGACACCGATGTGATCGCCGCTTCACACTTAGGATCCAGCGTCCAGCCAAACGGCGCGCCCATCATATCGACCGACAAGGTATTAGCAGCATCTGAGGCGGTTGTGACCACTGGCGTCGCTTTTAAAATCTGCGCAACACGGTGCGCCATGGTATTGGCTCCACCACGATGGCCGGATAATACGGGGATCGCGAACTGGCCCTGGTCGTCGACGCAAATCACCGCAGGATCATGGCGTTTATCTTGCAGTAACGGCGCGATAATACGACTGACAATACCGGTCGCGAAGATACAGATATGGCAATCGTAGTGGTGAAAATCCGGTGCGACGAATTGCGCTAACGGCAAAGTCAACGGTGCCGCGGAAGGGCAGTGTTCACGCCCAATCTCGGTGACAAATACATCCGCAAACGGCAATTCACGCTGCAAGCGCTGAGCCTGCTTCGCACCATTGAGGGTAATAGCATAAATTGCTATTTTCATGCGGTACCCGCACTGCTCAATGCCACATCATTGACCGGCACGTTTCCTCTCAAAATGCCGCGGCGGTTACGAATAGACAGCTGCACCATTGAGAAGTAGCGATGCCCTTCGGGAACATCGCGCAAATCTCGATAGATTTCTTGCTGCTCAGTTGTGGCATGAGAAACATATGTCGCACAATCGAGCAGGCCCATATCTTCAAGCATTGCCGTCAGTTCCGGGATCACCCGGCCCGCTTTAATCAGCATTATGGTGTCAAACTCATCCATAAGACGTGGCAGGCATTCCATACCATATGTTGCCGGCACCACGCAGAAACGCTCCTGACCATCTGCCAGCGGAATTTTGGTTTGTGACGGAATAGCCGTAATCGAGGTGATACCAGGGACAATTTCCGGGTCCAGCTCCGGCATGATGTCATTGAGCTCTTCCTGAATATATGCCCAGGTACTGAATACAGACGGATCACCTTCTGTCACAAATACCACCCGCTTGCCGGCAGCTACAAAATCTGCAATTTTCTGTGCCGCTCTACGCCATGCAGGTACATTCACCGACGCATCACGGGTCATAGGAAAATGCAGGAAGCAACACTCTGCAGTTAATTGATCCTCAGCAACAGCGCCCGTTACAATCTGCCATGCAAATGAATCGGCTTTACCTAAGTTTTTTTCCGGAATCGCAATCACGTCAGCTTCTCGCAACAAGCGTACTGCTTTTAGGGTAAGTAGCTCGCTGTCGCCGGTACCGACACCGATAGCAAAAAGTTGACCAGCAGATTGATTATTCATTGTTATTACCTTGTAGAGTCACGGACTTTTCAAATATAAAAAGATGGATAGGGTTTTCAGCTTGATAACGGGTGTAATGTGCTAACGGCACGCCCTGAGAAATTGCCGCTAGTTGTACTTTAGGGTTAAGTTGATGCTGCTTGCTCCATTGATGGATCTCGACAACCGAGTCAATGGTGACAGCCGTTGTAACAAGCACGCCTTCCTCAGACAGGCATTCCCAGCAATGCGACAGAATATCTGCCATCGCACCTCGGGTTCCCCCGACGAACACCGCATCAGGCGCGGGTAAATCTGCTAATGCTGCGGGCGCTTTACCTTTGACGAGGGTGACATTGTCGGTGCGATGAGCTGCGATATTGGCCTCGATGGCCGGATAACAAGCTTCATTGCATTCCATCGTGAACACCTGACCTTGCCAGCACTGCTTAGCCGCTTCGATCGCGATAGAGCCCGAGCCAGTACCGATATCCCACACGGTTGCGGCAGGACGAAGTTTCATTTCCGCCAGGGCTAAGTGGCGGATCGGTTGTTTGGTTATTAATCCCCGCTGCGGCATTCGCTTTTCAAACGCTTCATCATCGGCAAACTGTCCGAATTCACCCCAGAACTGACGGGCCGTACGTTTAGCAATAACCACATTTAGCGGGTCAAAAGCATCTCCGGCCAATTCGGCCAGTTCAGCAACAGTGTATTGCCTGATGCGCTCTTCCGGTGAGCCAAGCTGCTCGCAGACACTTAATTGCCAGGAGGTTTCTCCGTAATGCAATAAATGCCGGGCAATAGCCGGTGGGGTATTTTTACTGTCTGTCAGCAACGCAAAAAGATCGCCATGCTGCAACTGACAAACCAACCCGGTAATGCCTCGACCGTGCAATGACAGGCAACGCGCGTCCTGCCATGGCAATGCCAAACGAGCAAAAGCCAATTGCATGGAGGATGGTGATGGAATAAAGCACAACTCACGTCGATCAAGATGTTTTATCAAGGTACTGCCGATGCCATAGAACAGCGGATCACCAGAAGCGAGTATCACCACATCACCCTCTTCGCTCTCATCAATGATCTGATTAAGCCAAGGTCTGAAACCTTCGCTCATATCCAGCAAGCAGCCTTTAAATTGAGGAAACCAGCGTAATAGTCGAGGATGTCCGGCAAGTACCCGAGCTTGAGCAACAGCATTCACCGCACGGCTGGTTAAACTGGCGCAACCATCTTCTGGCACACCAACAATGGTAATGGCCGCTTTCATACCGACTCCGTGAGCAAGGCATGAATAGTAGAGACCACCAGCGGACTGCCACCTTTTCGACCAAGGCTGGCGATATAGGGTATGGTATTTTGTTCAGTCAAATCCTGCTTGGACTCTTCTGCTTTCACAAAACCAACCGGAATACCTACAATCAGCGCTGGCTTAGCCTCGTTTTCAGCAACCATTCGTAGCACTTCGTAGAGCGCCGTCGGGGCATTACCCACACCGACAATCGCACCATCTAATAGCCCCTGATCGCGAGCATGGCGCATAGCCCAGATTGCACGGGTTTCTCCCTCTCTTTTGGCAATCTCAATCACCTCAGGATCGCTGATAAAGCAATGCGCCCGATTGCCATAAACGGATAACCGCTGTTGGCTCAAACCACTTGTTATCATGGTGACATCGGTAATGATCGGTGCGCCCGCTTTCAGGGCTTCGATACCTGCCGTTGTGGCATCATCACTAAAGCGGAATAATTCTGCGAACTCAAAATCACCCGTGGTATGTATTGCACGGCGTACCACCGCCCACTGAGCCGGGGTAAGGCTATGGCCGCCATGGATCTGCTCGATTTCACGATCAATGATGTCAAAAGAGCCTTCTTCAATTTGGCGGCCTTGCTGGGTCATTTGCTGCATCTCTTTCATTGCGCAGTCCTTGTTCTAATTTATAGGGCACTTGGCTCACTCGATAAGTTGGGAGCTCACACAGTGTTTGAGCTAAGACGGATATTGAGCTAGCAGGCTGCCGTCAAAGTCGATTAAACGAAATTCAATCATGACCTTGTCTGCCACATAATCAGTGGCATGCCCGGCGGCATGGCAGCACAGATCCTGCAAATACTTATTAAAGGTGTGATGGTTGCGATCAGGGAAGTACTCGCTGACAAGGTTGAGCACATGACGCCCCGTATTGGCGTTGGCTATCTGCTCGCACAAGGTCTCATCAGCACCGTGCTGCGCAGCAATCTCAGCTAGTTGAGAGAAATTAATGGCATGGCCGGACACATGAGTCATCATATGGCCCGCAACCATTTTCCCCAGCTTGCCGATCATCGCAACCACCGTCACTTTCTCGACGTGGTAACGCTTGGCGGCGCGTAATCCCACCCCGACAAAATCACCGGCCTGAATAAACGCCATCGAATTAAGATGGGGCAACATTTCCATTGCTGAACGCTCTGAGCGGCTTCCCGTCGTAAGCACCACATGATTAAGCTGATTGGCACTGGCAACCTGAACCGACTGGCGGACCGAAGCAGAAAAAGCAGAGGTTGAATAAGGTTTTACGGTGCCGCGGGTACCAAGAATCGAAATACCGCCAATCAGCCCAAGTCGTTCACTAATGGTCTGTTTGGCGCATTCCTCTCCTTCCGGAGCTCGAATTTCCAGTTTCAGTCCCGGCTGAAGATGTTGCTCTGGCTTACACGCCAGCCATTCGGCCATTGCCATATCATGGATATTTTTACGCGGTACCGGGTTAATTGCCGCCATACCGACAGGCAGTTCTAGCCCCGGAAGCGTGACTTTTGCAACGCCTACGCCACCATCGAGATGAATGCCCGGCTCAGAATGCCATAACGCCATACATTGAATTTCGATACCGTGCGTGCAATCGGGATCATCACCGCCATCTTTGATCACACTTGCCAACACGCCTTCAGGTGTACGCTCAAGTCGGCATAGCTGAAAACTTGTCTGCTCTTTGTTAGGCAGGGTAATTGTCACTTGGTCGATCAGTTCTGCGGTCAATAAGCAGTGCACCGCTGCACGGCTGGCAGCGGCTGCGCAAGCCCCCGTTGTAAAACCAGAACGCAGTTCACCTCGGTGTTTTGATCGCTTAACTTGAGTGATCACGCGCCCTCCCCCAGCATTTCTGCTGATTGATTGACGTTTTTTGAACACTCAGCGAGAGTTGGCACTAGCGTCAGTTTCCCATCCTGAAGACAATACTCACGCTGAACTAACTGCGCGCGAAGCCGGGCGTCATGACTGATCAAAATCAGGGGCAATTGGCACTGCTGCAGGATCTCAACCAGACGTATTTGGTTCGCCTGATCCAAATCATTGGTCGGTTCATCAAGGATCAGTACCTCAGGATCCATGGCTAAAACGGTGGCTAGTGCCACTAAACGTTTCTGCCCTCCGGATAGCTGGTAGCTGACACGTTCAGCCAGATCGCTGATACCAAGCTGATTGAGCGTGGCCATCGCTTTTTTTCGCGCTTTACAGGCGCTGAGGCCTTGGTTCAACGGGCCAAAACTGACATCATCAATCACGGTCGGACAAAACAACTGATCATCAGGATCCTGAAAGACCAGACCAATACGGGAACGGTGCCGTCGAAACATCGTTTCGTTAAGACGATTGCCTTTATAACAACTGTCACCAAACAGCCGAACATCACCACGCTCCGCAGGAAGCAGCCCCATCATCAGTAACAACAAGGTACTTTTGCCGCATCCGTTGCTCCCGGTTATTGCGACACGCTCACCGGCTGAGAGAGTGAAATCAAGCTGATCGGCACAACACTGCCCGTTGGGGCGAGAATAACTCACCTGATCCAACGCAATTAATTCAGTCATAACCACTCCTGTACACCGATAGTGATTGCCAGCCAATTTGCAACAATCGTCAGGTGGAAAATAATCGCGACCACAATCAAATAGCCGCCAATAAACCGTTTATCATCTCCGGACAATGCCGCGGTGTGTTCGGTCGGGAAACGGCCATTGAAGCCACGACACTTCATTGCCAGCCAGATCCGATCAGCACGATCCATTGCCCGCACCAGCATCATGCCAAACAGGTAGCCGTAACTGCGCCATGTATGCAGTGAGTTATTGGGACAGAAACCGCGCGCTTTCATCGCACAACGCAAACGCGTAAATTCCTGTTGCATCACGCTGATGTAACGAATGCTTAATTGCATCATCAACACCAACTTATGCGGCATTTTCAGCTCGGCAAGCGCACGACTCAAGGTCAGCGCATTCAACCCGGCACACTGCGCCATTAATACAATGACGATAATGTTTGCTTTGAGCAGAATCATCGCAGCTAGCGTGATCCCTGCATGACTCGCAACAACACCACCAACAGTAAACGCGACCTCTCCCGGCTCAGTAAATGGAAGCAGGATGACGGTTAGCACAATGAAACCATCAACCGCAGCAAGGCGTTTCAATCCCGCGATCATAGTAATAGCGCTACGTTGCCATAGATGAATGGCCAGCAGCCCATAACCCAGCAAGGGAAGCCAATACTCACTGAATACCACCGCACAGGCGATCGCCAGTGCCAGCAATAAACGCAACCTTGGCGCGATGTTTACCGGATGCGCTGGTATCACCGTTGTCGCAAGCAATGCATCTAGCATTTGCGGCGCGACCGGAAGAGAACAAACAGCCCGAACAAACCAAAGATATAACCCATTCCTCCCAGAATATCGTGTACTCTGACCTTCGATTCGTACTGATCGAGTTCTTCACGCAGCGGACGAATCGCTCTGGCAATCGCCTGCTCTAACTGGGCGGGGGTAAGCGAGCTTGCTGCGGGTTGCACTGATGCCTCAGTTCCCGTAGCCACCATCGCTGTCACGGCCACATCTTCAGGGGTAAATTCTGTTGCTGAAACGCTATAGGTTGTAACATGCCCTTGCCCTGCATCGGCTCGAACCAAGTAATCGCGTGCAGCCATTACCTCAAAGCGGAACTGTCCCTCTTCATTACTCTGTGTGGTTGCAACAATTGCTTGATCCGCCACCAACTCAATCGTCGAGCCAGCGGCTCCTTGGCCTCCAGAAAAATAAACTTCTCCTTCTATCGCCTTGCCATCAACCCAGGCAAATACTTTCATTCGGTGGGCATACGCATTACCAGAGCACACCGCGATCAGACCCAAGCTCAATATAATCAAACCAAAAGAATGCGTAATCGAGCGGCAGACTTTATAAAAATTAGCCATGATGGTTTCCTTTTACATCACAGAGAAGAAGATATTGCGGCAGTAGGACGAACCTTACATAGCAACTTATAAGCGAAAGCAGAAACAACACCTTCCATTAAGGCAACAGGCAAATGTCCAAACATCACCAGCTTGGCACTGGTAATAAAACCATCACCAGACAGGGCAAGCGACAATGCCACAAACAGAGCGGTCAGTAGTACTGCACCAAAACCGGCAACAAAACCAACGGCCACCGCAGGCAAACGGCGCAGCCAGGGTTTTAAAATAAGACCAACAATAATGGCCGGCAGCGCGATATTGAGGCAATTGATACCAAGCACAACAATGCCGCCGAAGCCAAAAAAGACCGCCTGGAAAATCAAGCCGATCAGCACAACCGGAAACGCAGCCCATCCAAGCAATAAACCAATCAAACCATTAAAAATCAGGTGGACACTCGAAGGGCCAAGCGGAATATGGATCAGCGATGCCACAAAAAAACAAGCTGCAAGTACCGCTGCCTGTGGCAGTTTTTCATCCGATAAACTGCGCAAACCCCACGCCGTACCAATCACCGTAGTAATAATCCCTACGGTTAAAACAGGGGTAGCCAGCACGCCATCAACAATATGCATTTCATACTCCTAGTTAATGTCTTGAACTTGTACCCACATCACACCGGCACGTTCGTGAGGATACTCTTTACCATCAACGGTGATTGGCTGCTCATCTTCTACCAGTGCCGCCATTCCCCACCAGCCCTGCTTTGGCAAAGCGATTGAAAATTCACCTAATGAGTTGGTAACAACCTGCTGTGTTAAATACGCATCACTTGGCACTTGCATGCCCTGTTTGTTGTAGTACTCAACTTCAACGCCAACGTCTGCTGCCGGTTCGTTATTAACCAATACGCGACCGGTAAAAACGCTGTTGGTCCACAATGCATAAGGACGAGTCAGTGGCATAATTTCAACCGGGGTATTTAGCTGAGGTTGCCAGTCACCTCCTGCTGCAAATGCATCGACCACCACTTTGGCAAACTGCGATATCGCCACATTTTCAGTTTCATCAATGTAAGGCTTTTGGTTGGCATAAAATGTATAGGTGCCGGGACGACGTAAGGGGAATGACAGCGCCCAACCCGTTGAGTTGCCGTATTTTTCCTGGGTTAACTTAGTCGTTAAGTCAGTTTTTTTATTATTGAGCACATAACCAACCACCTCTGGCCTGACAATATCCATTGTCGGTCCCATCGACATAGGGTGGGTGAAGTAAACCGGAAAGTGGAGCGCCCTGTTGTCACCGACATCGACAACTTGCTGCTCAGGAAATAACGTCAAGAAATGGGCTTGTGCCGCGAAGGAAGTGAGAGTCGCCGAGAATATTAAAGAAAGAAGAATAATGTTTCGTTTCATACCTGATACACATAATTAGTTAATTAAATTGTGCGCTAGATATAGGAGTAAGAGAACGGTTGATAGCAATAAAATGCATATTATCGACCCTTCATCACTGAGTAAACCCGCCCAGTATCTAAAGCGTATTTTGATAGCAGGTTTCCTGACTTGCGAATAAAACACATTACCCTCCTTCCCGAAATAATCAGTGGTTTTAGGTAATGCTCATCGCTCACAGTTGCGGGTACAGTCCAGGTTTTTAACCTGATTCCCTCTTAGCCGTTAAGGCACTATCGTTGAAGCCCTATTATTTAAGCACTATCAATAAGATTGATTCTTGATTCAAATCAATAACACTTAACTGGAATAACAAACTTAATTAATCGGTACAGGCGATAATGATTAATATTGCAACCTGCAATACAATCCCGTCAAAAAACCAATCACCTATTAAAATATATCTAACAGTATTAATAAATGTCGAAGGCATTTATTGTTATTCAGTTAAACCAATTAACTATAATAAATTATGCTTCACTTTTTATGGGCCTTCATTATTTCTAAGAACTACAGTAAAGAAACCATTATCATATGTTTTACGTATCAATCACTTTCAAATGCAACGAGGTATCTAATAATTTAACTTTTGGTTTCTTCTATTATTCAGTGAAACATCTTCATTCAACAATCCAAGTTCTGGGTACTATTTTAACCGTTCAAACCTGAATTTCTAGTGAATATATGAATAGGTATATAACAATCCTGACATGAGTCAGAATTTAAAAACCTTTATATGAATAGATACATAACAGTCTTGTTATAAATAAAATAGGGTACATCACAAAAAGTGAAAGCTTATTATTACGACTATATTTATTTCATAGTAATTCACAAAGATTCTCTTTATGATCTCTAAAAAACAACAAGAACAACAATAAAACGATAAGAGTTGGAATATATACAATTCCTTATATCTTAGGGCGTTTGCTTTAAGTGTTTGTAATACAACCAAACCTCCAATTACATAATTATTAGAAATTACCAATATGATTAGCTATTTGAAAAACACCAAAAACAGAACCATCCCTCCCCCCTCAATAACAACAGGAGTCGTTGCGCTCATTTCAAGTTTCGCCCTGGCAGGAAATGCTGCAGGGTTTGAATTTGATAAAGACGGAGACAACCTTGTCGGCTACAAAGGTACAGTCGTCGAGATAAGAGGCGGCTATTTTATTCCGACCAATAGTGCAGATCTGGATGAACCTGCGATGAGCTTTACCCATCCAGAAACAGGAGAAGTGACTGAAACGGAGTTGATTGACGATACCTTTATTTACAGCATTTTTACTGATAATCAATTTACCTGGGGAAGTGTCGATCTCCGCTACGGCAGCGGGCTTAAGGATGGCGCCAACAGGGATGGCCAACTTTTTCGCAGCAGCATCTATATCAACACACCATGGCAAGTGTTAAAGCTCTATGGCAACTATGCCCATCAATATTTTGTCAACGGCCGTCATGAATCACACATTCGCTATGGTATTGGTTTGGGCGCTCCGATCCTCAATGGTCAGCTTCTGAAAGGATATTTGGCAAAACGTTATACCGATGTCACATCAGGTGGTCATCAGCTTTTTGAGGGCGATAACGGCTATGTTCTGGGCCTGAAAACTGACTATAAGTTCAATAAAAACTGGGCATATCACTTTATTGGTGAATATGCCTGGGACAAGAAATTTACGGAAGTTACGCAGGAAGCCTACCCTGGCCCCTCATTTCTTCCTATTTATGATTTATCCGCTGAAAACCTGAGGAAAACGTCATACAAGATGAGTCACTCTATCACCTATCGGGTAACGGATGGCTTCGATGTAGGTGTGGAATATCTGCTTATGAAAGGCGAAGGGATCCTCTTAAAAAATCCTGGTTCATTTGGTGCCTTCATTCAATACGCTTTCTGAGGGTATTGAGCTGAAAACATTCCAACTAAAGTCAGGTGTTCGACTGAACAAATGGGATAAACCCGTTATTAAAACTGCGAAATATTCAGGACTTAGGTATTTATCTTATTAGAGGAGGTTATGAACGGCTACCAATGGGATTAATTGAAGCCTGCAGAGAAATAACTGAGTCTTTTTTTTGAAAAAAAAGCATAAATACCTATTTTCCACCCAACACAAAGTTAAGTTGAATATGATGACCTAAAATATCATATGACACTAGATTCATTTATAGAGGCTATGAAACGATGAGTGAATTAGATAAAAAACAAGGCAGTGAAGCACAAGACCTTGAAGAATCAAAAGGTAAAACTTCAGCACCGGACTTGAATGATACACTCGAAGATCCGAATCGCAGAAAGCTGTTCAAACGTGCGGCTGTCGGTGGTGGTGTGGCACTACTTGGTGGTTCATTGGCTTATGGTGCAGGCCGGCAATCCCTGCAAGGTAAAATAACAGAAAACTACCCGGAAATTGACGAAACTATATTTAAACCGAAAGATCAACGTGACACGGTTCTGACTTTTGTGTCCAGCAAAGCGCTGAACGACAAACACCCGGAACGTAATGCTGATTACAACCGCTTGCAAAATAAAGAATTGAATTTCCTGACCGGCTTCAAGGATATGTACAGTAAGCCTTGGGATAACAGCAGACCCGGTTATACCCAATTAGATCGTGCACTGCAAAAAGCAGGCTGGGAGCCACTGAATTTATCGGGCAATCGCCTATCTGCCAATTTACAACCCAACACCCCATTTCACAGTTGGGATCAATCAGACGTTGAGAAAGAACAGTTTCAGTTTGCGACTAAAAAGCAGGCCAGTGATGCACTTCGAAGTGCAGCCCGCGTATTTGGCGCAGTTAAATGCGGCATAGCCAAACGTGATAAGCGCTGGGATTATGATCCACTGTACGATATCAAAACGGATACAGAACTTTCCTGGGAGAACGATTTTCCTTTCGAGCCCAAAACCGTCATTGTTATGCTCGCATCAATGGACTATGACTGTATGGCCACCGCTCCTGCCTGGACTGCAGATGCCACCGCATCTGATGGGTATTCGCAAATGAGCGTTAAAGCAACGCAAATGGCGAAGTTCCTCAAAGGGCTCGGTTACCAGGCCGTCGCGGCAGGTAATGATCTTGGCAGCAGTGTGCCATATGCAATTATGGCAGGCCTCGGTGAAGGCGGAAGAAACGGCGCATTGATCACTCCTGGGCTAGGCCCGCGTGTTCGTATCATGAAAGTTTATACCGACTTTGAGTTTGTAGAATATGATCAACCTCGTAGCTGGGGGATCACTGAATTCTGCCTCAGTTGCGGTAAATGTGCAGAGGCATGCCCAAGTAAAGCGCTTCCATTACCTTCTGCTAAAAACGGCGGTTACGGTTTTGAACCCTCTTACGAGTTTAGTGACGAGCCGGGTTATACGTGGAACAACCATCACGGCATTAAGAAGTTCTACAGCGATGCTAAGAAGTGCTACAACTTCTGGGTAGAGAATGGCAGTGGGTGTGCAGCGTGTATTGCGAGTTGTACCTTTAACGAACCCGATTTCTGGCACCACTGGTTTATTATGGCAATCAACCCGTATATGCCTAAATTTCTCCATTCCGCAATGGCACAAGCACATCCCGCGTTTGGTTACGGACATACCAACGATCCGGAAAGAGTTGAGAAGTTCTGGAAGACGGGCGAAGGGATGCGAACCAATATTAGCCTGAAAAATAATATCGGCACATCGAATAAGAGTTAACGGAGGATCACAATGGAACTAATGCAATGGTTTTTTATGGGCGTGCTGTTCACGTTGAGTGTAATTGCGCTGGCATGGCTTTCGGTCAAAGTGTCGCTTAAGTGGTATGTCTGGACCGGCATGATCACTGGCGTTCTTTTAATATTATTCGGCCTCGGATGGGCCGGGGCTTCGTTCCTGGAAGGGATTGCCCAGTCAGGTGCGATGAGCTTGATACTTTTCAGTGGTTCTGGTGTGATTATGATGATTCTGATCTGGCGCCACATGATCGCGCCTGAGTTTGTCAAACAGAGCCATCCCAAAAACTAAACATAATAGCTAAAAATACGCTCTTAAAAGCAGATCTTAACTGATCTGCTTTTTTTATTACACAACACATAAGCACCATGTCGCACATCCGCTTAAAATGGATGTTTTCACACTTTTACAAGCTATTACACAACAAACACTTATACAATAAAGTCATGCCATGCTCACATATTTTCAATACTTCCCTTCAGGAATCATCCCACATGCCGATAAAATGATCGGTAACACATAAAAAGATGCTTTTACATGCGTTAAGGGAATAACCTAATGAAATTTAGCCATAAAGTTGTAGCGACCTCCTCATCTATTCTACTAGTTGCACTGTCATTACTGTCTGCCAATCAATATTTTAATATCAAAGGGGAAATTGAAACGCTTGTGACGAAAAGTGTTGATGAAATAGTGTCTGGAATTAGCAATACCGTTAACTCAGAATTAAACAGTCGAAAGGCGCTTGCCCGTTATGCCGCCAGCATGGTCGAAGAGGATTTGTCACTTAATAACATCGAATCGGTGATCAGCCAACCCACGATTAAAAATACCTTTTTGCTGACAGGGTTCGGCTTTGAAAGTGATGGTTCTTATACCAGTAATGATCCGAATTGGAACCCGGGTGCATCATGGGATCCAAGAAGTCGCCCTTGGTATAAAGATACCAAAAATGCCCGGGATCTTATCATTACTGCCCCCTATGCAGACTCTGTTACTAACGAGATTTTAGTATCAATCGCGACGCCGATCATGCAAGCAAGTCAGTTCAAAGGCGCCATCTTTTTTGACGTCAGCCTGGCGGGCATGGCTGAAACAGTGAACAAGGTATCGCTATTTGATGCTGGTTACCTATTTTTAGTCTCAGATAACGGCACTGTCATTGCTCATCCTGATACCAAAATGAACGGCCAGCCAATGTCTGCATTCTTAAGCGGGATCTCTATTTCAAATTCTATCCAAACCACTGAACTAGACGGGGCTCTGATTGATGTCTCTTTTGCCAAAATTGAAGGACAGAGCTGGTTTATTGGCGTTGTGCTTGATAAGAGCATCGCTTATGCCGCTGTTGATGAGCTAAAAACCAATTCCATTGTGTATTCACTGATCGCGCTAGTACTGGGTATCATTGCACTGTTGCTACTGATCAAAGTGTTAATGCGCCCTCTTCAAGCACTTAACGCCGCTATTCAGGATGTGGCTTCCGGCCAGGGCGACCTGACCCAACGTCTTGAGACCAATACTGATGAAGAGTTTGCTGAATTAGCGCGAGGGTTCAATGCCTTCACTGAAAAACTCCAAAACCTGATCATTCAAACCAAAGGTCTCAGCCAGGATATAATGAAAGGTACCGAGCAAACGGCTGCTGGTGCCAAACATTCCGCTGAAGCCATGTCGATACAACTGGAAGAGTTAGAACAGCTGGCGACCGCGATGAATGAGATGGCCTCGACATCTTCTGATGTAGCAGGCAATGCGCAAGGTGCAGCTGCTGCCGCACAAGAAGCGGATAGCGCAGTGATCGATGGCAGCAATATTGTTTCGCACACCTCAACCGCGATTTCTGACCTGTCCGTTCAAATCGACCAGGCTGTCGATGTGGTTAAACAGCTTGAACATGCCACAAGTAATATTGAAACCATCTTAAAAGTGATTAACGAGATTGCCGACCAAACCAACCTGCTTGCGCTTAATGCGGCCATTGAAGCAGCACGTGCAGGTGATTCTGGTCGAGGCTTCGCTGTGGTTGCCGATGAAGTTCGTACCCTGGCTCAGCGTACTCAGCAATCGACCACAGAAATTCGCCAGATGATCGAGCAACTGCAATCAGGGGCAAGTTCTGCCGTGACGGTGATGGGACAAAGTAAAGAAACAGCAAGTAGTACAGTGATCAAAGCGCATGAAGCTGACGAAGCACTGGAGCGTATCCGTATTGCGATCCAGCAGATTAGTGATATGAATATGCAAATCGCCTCTGCCGCTGAAGAACAAAGCCTTGTTGCCGAAGAGATAAACAGTAATACAATTAAGATTAAAGATCTTTCGGTGCAAGTTGCTGACGCTGCAGGTAGCAGCAACGATGCGATGGAAACCCAAATTAATACTGTACGGGAACAAGATAGCATCATGAATAAGTTTATCGTCTGATTAAACTTGTTCTCTATTATAAAAAAGGCCGATACTCGGCCTTTTTTATCACTCAAATAACTGAATCCGGATAACTCAATAAGCTTCACTACACGACTAACAATAAACACAATTATATATTTGGTAATTATCTTATCCTTCCGCAACGAGAAACCTTTACAACAAACCTTATTCACTACCAATATGCACATTAACGCACTAAATCTGCGCACTTAATATCATTGCATTATTAATCGAGGTTATATTGACACGGAAACATTACAATCTTAGATCAAATTTAACTCCAACCTAACAATCGCTTATTTATACATTTCTTCATATTTGCCCTTATTTTTATTTATTAGATCGCTAGCTATTAATACTAAATAGTAACTCATTCATATATTTGTATGGGGTCAAAAACTTAGCAAATATAAGGTTTAATACTTAAGTACTAATTGAATACCACTGAATGACTATTCTATGATCTCTTTATAGATAGATTTGTTAAATACAAAACAACTTAAAGATTCTATTTAGACATAAATAAAAATAGCAGGTGGTATTATGAGTAGTGTTACGAATCAAGAAAGCGGGGAAAAGCGCTCAAGGGAGTGGCAATCCTTTCTTTTCATAACCGTTTTCCTCTTCCCAATCCTCAGCGTAATGGCTGTGGGCGGGTACGGTTTTATTGTCTGGATGATGCAGATCTTTCTCTTAGGTCCTCCTGGTCATGGTTAATCAAAAAACCACGTTGGATTTACTGAAATAATTTTAGAGAGAACAGGTCATGAAATCATTTATAAACAAAGTCTGGGTATCAGTATCTCGCCCAAGTCTACACATTAGCCTGGGTGTACTAACCTTAGGCGGCTTCATCGCCGGTGTTATCTTCTGGGGAGGATTTAATACCGCGTTAGAAGCAACAAATACCGAAGAGTTTTGTATTAGCTGTCATAGCATGGAAAACAACGTGTATCAGGAACTGCAAGAAACGGTTCACTGGAAAAATAATTCTGGTGTTCGTGCAACTTGTCCTGACTGTCACGTCCCCCATGACTGGACTGCAAAAATCGCCCGTAAAATGCAGGCAAGTAAAGAAGTTTTCGCCCAAGTATTTGGTGTCATTGACACTCGTGAAAAGTTTGAAGAAAAACGAATTACGCTTGCACAACACGAATGGGATCGCTTTTCTGCCAACAAATCTCTTGAATGTAAAAACTGTCATGACTACGACAGCATGAATTTCGAGAAGATGAAACCAACGGCCCGTATCCAGATGAAACAAGCGGCTGAACGTGATCAAAGCTGCCTGGATTGCCACAAGGGTATCGCCCATAACCTTCCTCATAACATGGACAGCACTGGCGGCATGATCGCTCAACTTGAGCAGCTAGCGTCAAGTACCAAGTACGAAAAAGGCCAGGACTACGTCAGCGTTCGTCACCTTCCGATGTATGAAGACAAAGCCATGGCAACTGAAGCTGGTTTGCTGAACCCTGCATCGAGTGTCAAAGTGGTTGATGAAGCCGGTGATGCTATTTTGGTAGAAGTCGCAGGCTGGCGTAAAGTGAAAGGCTTTGGCCGTGTGATCCAGGAAGACTTCGGTATGAACATCCCTGTCGGCTCTTTACTCAAAGAAACGGCACAAAACGATGCCCTGATCGAGAAGTTTGAAATCAAAGAAGATGAACTGACCGGTCTTCCTTGGCAGCGTATTAATACCAAGCTGTGGATGAAGAAAGAAGCGCTGCTTGCTGATGTTCAGCCTGTCTGGGAACAAGCGAAGCAGTCTTATCAGACCAACTGTTCAGTGTGTCACACTCAGCCAGCTGAAGATCACTTCGATGCTAACACCTGGCCAGGTATGTTCAACGGTATGATGGCCTTTGTGAACTTCGACACCGACAGCAAAGCGCTGGTACTGAAGTACCTGCAAAAACACTCATCAGATTTTTCTGAAGCTAAACACTAAGCGATTGATGGAGTAATAAGAGTATGTCTGTTAGCAGAAGAAGTTTTCTTAAAGGCATTGCAACAACAAGCGCCGTATCTGTCATTGGCCCTAGCCTGTTAGCTTCGTCAAAAGCAATTGCCGCTGAAACAACCGGAACCTGGAAAGTATCAGGTTCACACTGGGGCGCATTCCGTGCCCACATCTATGCGGGTAAGGTTCAGGAAATCAAACCGCTGGAGATGGATAAATACCCTACCGAGATGCTCGATGGCATTAAAGGGATCATTTACAGCCCGTCGCGTGTTCGTTACCCGATGGTGCGCCTTGACTGGCTGAAGAAGCATAAGTACAGCGGTGAAACCCGCGGTAACAACCGTTTTATCCGCGTTACCTGGGATGAAGCATTAGATCTGTTCTACCGCGAGCTTGAGCGCGTTCAGAAAGATTACGGTCCATGGGCACTTCACGCAGGCCAAACGGGCTGGCGCCAAACAGGTCAGTTTCACAGCTGTACCAGCCACATGCAGCGCGCTGTAGGTATGCACGGTAACTTCATCACTAAAGTCGGTGATTACTCTACCGGTGCCGGCCAAACCGTACTGCCGTATGTCTTAGGTTCAACAGAGGTTTATGCACAAGGTACCTCTTGGTCTGAAATTCTGGATCACAGTAAGAACATCGTACTATGGGCAACAGATCCCGTTAAAAACCTGCAGGTTGGCTGGAACTGTGAAACCCACGAGTCATTTGCTTACCTTGAGCAACTGAAAGAAAAAGTAACGAAAGGCGAAATCAACGTACTGTCTGTCGATCCGGTTAAGAACAAGACGCAACGTTACTTAGGTAACGAGCACATGTTCATCAACCCGCAGACTGACGTAGCATTCATGCTGGCCGTTGCGCATACGCTGTACACTGAAGATCTTTACGATAAAAAATTCGTAAAAACTTATTGCTTAGGCTTTGATGATTTTGTCCCTTACCTGACTGGTGAGAGCAAAGATAAGATTGAGAAAACCCCTGAGTGGGCAGCAGAGATCTGTGGCGTAACGGCTGATGAAATCCGTGACTTTGCCCGAATGCTGGTTTCTGATCGTACTCAGATCCTGTTTGGCTGGTCTATTCAACGTCAGCAGCATGGTGAACAGCCATATTGGATGGGTGCTGTTATCGCTGCAATGGTTGGCCAGATTGGTCTGCCTGGTGGCGGTGTCTCTTATGGTCACCACTACAGTTCAATCGGCGTTCCGTCGACTGGCTTTGCAGCGCCTGGCGGCTTCCCGCGTAACGTTGACCAGGGCCAGAAGCCGAAGTGGGATAACGACGACTTCAACGGCTACAGCCGTACTATCCCTGTTGCACGCTGGATCGACTGTTTGCTTGAACCAGGCAAAGAGATTAAATACAACGGCTCAAAAGTGAAGCTGCCAGATTACAAAATGATGGTGATCAGCGGCAACAACCCATGGCATCACCACCAGGACCGTAACCGTATGAAGCAGGCTTTCCAGAAGCTGCAGACGGTTGTGACGGTTGATTTTGCCTGGACAGCAACTTGCCGTTTCTCTGATATTGTTCTGCCAGCCTGTACCCAGTTTGAACGAAATGATATCGATATTTACGGTTCATACAGCGGCCGCGGTTTGCTTGCGATGCACAAACTGGTTGATCCTCTGTATCAGTCAAAAACTGACTTTGATATCTTCACAGAACTGTCCCGCCGTTTCGGTCGCCACAAAGAGTACACCCGTGGTATGGATGAGATGGAATGGGTACGCTCACTGTACTCAGACTGTCGTAATGCGAACAAAGGCAAATTTGATATGCCTGAATTCGATGAGTTCTGGGAAAAAGGTGTACTTGATTTTGGTGAAGGTAAACCGTGGGTTCGTCATGCTGACTTCCGCGAAGATCCGGAAATTAACGCATTAGGTACCCCATCCGGCTTTATCGAAATCTTCAGCCGTAAGATCGACCGCTTTGGTTACAAAGAGTGCCAGGGGCACCCAATGTGGTTTGAGAAGAACGAACGTTCTCACGGTGGTCCGGGCTCGAAGAAACACCCATTCTGGATGCAGTCTTGTCACCCGGACAAGCGCTTGCACTCACAGATGTGTGAATCTGAAGAATACCGTGCAACCTACGCGGTTAAAGGTCGTGAGCCAATTTACATCAACCCAAAAGATGCTGCCGCTAAAGGCATTAAAGACGGCGATCTGGTTCGCGTATTTAATGACCGTGGTCAGCTACTGGCTGGCGCTGTGCTTACCGACAGTTACGCTCCGGGCGTTGTTCGAATCGAGGAAGGCGCTTGGTATGGTCCGCTGAACGAGAAAGTCGGTGCCATCTGTACTTATGGCGATCCGAATACCCTGACTCAGGATATTCCATCATCAGAGCTTGCTCAGGCAACCAGTGCAAATACCTGTCTGGTTAATTTTGAGAAGTATACTGGCGTGGTTCCACCAGTGACTGCATTCGGTGGTCCAATCGAAGTCAGCTAAGGCAAATCTGAACAATATGTAGCTAACGACAAAGCCACCTGTATTTTTTTAAAATGCAGGTGGCTTTTTTCCTATCGATTTTCTTCACTCTCTCTTATACCTAAGCCATTTAATATATTCTCCCCTCCACTTTAGCGTTTCATCTATATTCAGCAGTTCAAATTAATACTTTTGTCTATGCATCAAATGGTTGATGATTTTAATATTGAGGCGTAAATTGATGTTATAACAAATAAGAGAGAGTCTGAACGTGCTTGCTTATATCCTTGAAATGGTGTGCATTGTCGCTTTTGCACTCAGTGGTGTAATGGTTGATTCAAACAGGGGGAAAGATATTCTCAGCGTATTGCTGCTAGGCTGGGTTACGGCCTTAGGTGGTGGAACACTTCGAGATATCATCATTAATGCCGATCAAGTATTTTGGATTCGTGATCCTACCTATTTCTGGGTTGCACTGGGAAGCAGCTGTGCCGGCTTTTTTCTAATTACCGAAATACGAAAGTCAAAAGTAGAGAAGATGGTTATTTTATTCGACACAATAGGTGTCTCGATGTTTTCTGTTCTGGTGACCGCAAAATTGTATTCAACAGGCTATGCCGCTTACGTTGCCATCTTTATGGGCATGGTCACAGCCGTTTTTGGTGGCGTGATCAGAGACATTCTCTCCCACCGCTTAAACATGTTTAACAACACCGAACTCTATGCGACACCAATAATTATGGGTAGTAGCTTGTATATTGTAATGCACAATGTGGGGGTTATTGATTACATCGCATCCATCTTTTGTATGACACTCATTGTCGTTATGCGGTTATATGTGATGGTTAAGCGTGTCAGGTTTCCAGATTTTTTAATCTTAAAATAACAGCCTGACCATTTTGATGGTTGCTTACTTACAGTAATATACGCTGCACAATGGGCGGTAAAGCGTGACAATTCTCGGAGTGAGAGATCTCCACCTAACATTCAAACAGTAAGTGTTCTCTTGCTCGCTTGGGGGCATACCGCTTTAGAATAACGACTCTAATTTTTGGTGATTTCACCGCTAAATTCAGCCTTTCCTATCACACATTTGCCCCAAATCAAGTTAGAGTCATGACTCATTTACAATCTGTTAATACCGATTCCCCCTAATTATGCTCATGTCTGGCAGAGTCTAGGACGAGTGAATTAAGATACACAAAAGGCCGCATCTGCGGCCTTACATGTTTTGTTTTGTTTGAGACGCTTTACGGGTGTTATGGTAAACAACGATAAAGAACTACTAATCTGTCAGCTCACTGAGTTCCTCTTTCCCCTTACAATTTATTTCATTTCCGAAAACTTCCTGCATCCAAATCTCGGCTTCAGCTAATGTGTAAAATGTTCTAAATCGCATATCTTTCATAAAGACAGTTTCACATTTAAACAGTTGGAGCGTTAAATCTGATTTGGTTACGAGAGCAAACGCTGTAAAWTTTGGCATAAGTTCTTTTATGTATAGGTATACAAGTGGATCGATTGAGGTGTTTCTTAGCCTGATATCAATGAGTCCAAAGTTGCCGGAAATATTATTTTTAACGACATCATTCAGTGCATCTACCTCACATTTGGATATATTCATGTATTCCACAGTCTCGGCGATCACGATGTTTCCACAAACTTTAAATTTCACTGGTGATGACATGGATACCTCAATAAAAATATCTACAAATGAAACCAARCGRGCAGTGTAGCTCCGATAAAAGGCGGGGGATAACGACCGTCAGGCCAGACGTTATAGGTAACGTGAAATCGTGAMRYYGTGACGCTGTGACGGAGARTACCCGACTGATTTGGTAGGATTTAAGTCTTACCCACGGACAAGAAAGGCCGCCTRGGGCGATCTCTCAGAACTACGGTTAACGGGCATTACGTTAATGCATAACGTTGATAAATGGCTTTCCACATCCCTGTAAATCCCTATGGCCGTACCGAATGCTCAACTTTAAAGCACAGCCCGAAAAGCCTGTGATACTGTATGCCACAGCGCTCATATTTGATACCAAGCGATATGTGATCGGCTAACGGCCAGATACAAAAAAAAGCCGCCAGAAGAAGCGGCTTGATCAAAAATCACCAATGAAAAGGACGCTCAACTGATAGGACAGGCATACTTAAGAAACCGATAGGACAGGCATACTTAAGAAACCATCAATCCTGTTAGTTTCACTCCATAGCAACACCAATCCCAATCTGATCCTCTGCCCCTTTTAAAGTCTGGCATATGAACTATGGTCATTATTCAACCAGCAAGGATTGACTCATGACCACCGCCAGAAAACAACAAATAAGCCTGGAATCAACACCCTACTACCACTGTGTTTCACGCTGTGTGCGGCGCACCTTTCTCTGTGGTTACGATGAAGCAACAGAAACGTCTTTTGAACACCGTCGCGAGTGGATTGAAACGAAGATCAAACAACTCAGCAGTATCTATTGCATTGATATTTGTGCCTACTCAGTAATGAGTAACCACTACC
>NZ_JAKJSP010000049.1:0-52637 GCF_050337085.1 Photobacterium sagamiensis
TATTGTTCATGAGTTAACGCAGTTGCCATTTGTGACACCAGGGAACATACCGAAACAAGTAATGGTACTAGAAGAGATCGCGAAGCAGTTTATTTTACCTGCTAGAAGAGAACGAAGTTACCCTAGAGTATTGAAGTGCTCAAAAAACCGATATCCCGTTAGAAAAAACAATGCCGCTCACGTTAAGTGAACGGCATTACACCTTCGGGTGCCTTTTTTGGTTTCGGCTCTGCGATAAGACGACTTCAACCTGCGAAATTCAAAGCTCCCACTGAGAATATTGTTTAAGCGAATTATACCTTAGTCAGCCATTCAGCGATTTTATTGTAACGTCTATTGTTGTGTCTGTGAGGTGCTGTTGTTTGAGAGTTGTTAGGGTTATGTGTGGTGTTAATATTTATTTACAATATAACCTGGCTGGTTTTGATGATTAGTTAGTTTAACGTGCTTTTTTTGTTGTCGTTTTTATTACAATCTGTGAGGGCTTTCTCATACTAAGAAAGCATCAGATTGACTGGCGATAAGAAAAAATACCGGTTGAACCCGATTGGTAAATACACCGCCGCAAATTAACAACATCATCAATAGCATGGAGCTCCCATGAGTAACGAAGCCGTACAAAAAGCACCGGATATGCCTTCCAGTGCAATGGATAAATTTTTAAACGTAATTGAACGAACAGGAAACAGAATTCCGGATCCTGCACTGCTGTTTTTTTGGGGATTAATCATTGTCTGGGTGCTGTCTGCAATATTGTCCCAATTTGATTTTGGTTTTGTTCACCCTGTAACCGGACAGGCTGTTGAAGTGAAAAACCTGTTAACGGGTGAATCATTTGCAAGTTTCTTGGCGAATATGGTGAAGAACTTCACCGGTTTTGCTCCTCTGGGGATTGTATTGGTAGCGATGCTGGGTGTCGGTGTGGCAGAAGCGTCTGGCTTTATCAATACCGGCCTGAAGAAAATGCTTAACTTCACCCCGGCGAAACTGCTAACACCGATGCTGATCCTGGTGGCGATTGTATCGCACACTGCGGCGGATGCGGGTTATGTATTGGTTATCCCGCTAGGTGGTATTATATTCCATGCGGCAGGTCGTCACCCTCTTGCGGGTATCGCTGCGGCATTCGCGGGTGTATCTGGCGGTTTTTCAGCGAACTTTATTCCTTCAGGTATCGATCCTCTTCTTGCTGGTTTTACGCAGTCTGCGGCACAAATTCTCGATCCGGCATACATTGTTAACCCGTTATCTAATTTGCTATTTACTGGTTTATCTTCAGTTTTAGTTGTGGGTATTGGCTGGTATGTTACAGAGAAAATCATTGAACCACGCCTAGCGAATACCGCTATTGATGACGATGCGGAAGAAGCGCCGGATATGGGCTCTTTCACCGAAATCGAAAGCAAAGCATTCACGCGTGCCGGTTGGGCAATGGTTGCAGGTATTGTGGTACTTGTTGCGTCTGTCTACCCGGAAACCTCACCACTGCGTTCACCGGAAGGGCAGATCACCGCGTTCACTGCACCACTGATGCAGTCTATCGTGCCGTTGATCTTCATTCTGTTTGTGATCCCTGGTGTGGTTTATGGCAAAGTGGCTGGTACGTTCAAATCGAGCGACGATGTCATTAAGTCAATGTCAGCGACAATGAGCAGCATGGGCAGCTTCATGGTAATGGCATTCTTCATTGCCCAGTTCCTGGTTGCCTTTACCCAGTCTAACCTGGGTACGCTACTAGCACTTTCTGGTGCAGAGATGCTTCATGCGATGAACCTGCCTGGTCAGATTACGATTGTGGGTATGATTTTGCTTACCGCGGTTGTTAACCTATTGGTAGGTTCTGCATCGGCGAAGTGGGCACTGATTGGTCCAATCCTGGTGCCGATGCTAATGGCGGTGGGTATTTCTCCTGAACTGACTCAGGCAGCTTACCGTGTCGGTGACTCGGTATCGAACATCATCTCACCGATGATGGTCTTCTTCCCATTGGTTGTTGTTTACATGCAGCGCTACGTGAAGAGCTCCGGTATTGGTTCTCTTGCATCGATGATGATGCCTTACTCCATTGCGATGATGGTTGGCTGGACTCTCTTCCTGCTGGCCTACTGGGCACTCGGTATTCCTCTGGGTATCCAGGCTCCGTACACCTACAGCATGTAATATTTACTGAGATATTTTCAGTGAAAAACTTTAAAGCCCGGCATCTTGTCGGGCTTTTTAATGGACGTTGTATTAAGCCCCGAAGTGGCTGGCATGAAAACGCAGGTGATCTTCGATAAAACTCGCCATGAAAAAGTAGCTGTGATCATAACCTTCCTGCATGCGCAGCTCTAACGGGTATTGGCTGGCTTGCGCTGCTGCGATTAACGCTTCAGGTTTTAACTGTTCAGCGAGGAAGCTGTCCTGATCACCCTGATCAACCAAAGCCGGAAGCTTGGTTTCAGCCTGCTTCATTAATTCTGATGCGTCATATTGCTTCCAGCTTTCACTGTCTTGGCCTAAGTACCCCGTAAACGCTTTCTGTCCCCAAGGGCAGTTAATCGGATTCGAGATAGGGCTAAATGCGGATACAGAGCTGTAACGCTGCGGATTGCGCAGGGCGATAGTCAGTGCACCGTGGCCGCCCATCGAGTGACCGCTGATCGCCCGTTGTTGCGTGACCGGAAAGTGCGCTTCAATCAGATCAGGCAGCTCGTTGACCACGTAATCATACATCTGGTAATGGCGGTTCCATGGTGCCTGGGTTGCATTGACGTAGAAGCCAGCCCCTAAACCGAAGTCATAACCGGCATCGGGATCATCCGCGACCCCTTCACCGCGCGGGCTGGTATCTGGTGCGACGATGGCAATGCCAAGCTCTGCGGCAATGCGCTGTGCGCCGGCTTTTTGCATAAAGTTTTCATCGGTGCAGGTCAGCCCCGATAACCAGTAAAGCACGGGTACTTTTTGCCCTTTGCTGATCTGTGGCGGCAGGAAAATGGCAAAGCGCATTTCACAATTTAATACTGCTGAACGATGGGTGTATTGCTTATTCCAGCCACCAAAACTTTTATTGGCGCTGATGTTGTCTAGGATCATGAGGGGCTCTTAATGGCGATCAAAGGTAAACGGCAATGTAAACAACTAGCGCTGCATATGCAGCGCTAAATGGTTGTGGTTACGATTATTTGTCGTAGTGGATCACTGAACGGATGCTCTTACCTTCATGCATCAGATCAAACGCATCATTAATCGCCTCAAGACCCATGGTATGAGTGATGAAGTCATCCAGTTTAAATTCACCCGCCATGTAGCGTTCAACGATTTCAGGCAGTTCAGAGCGGCCTTTAACACCACCGAAAGCAGAACCACGCCATACTCGCCCCGTCACTAGCTGGAATGGGCGGGTTGAAATTTCCTGGCCGGCCCCAGCAACACCAATGATGACCGATTCGCCCCAGCCTTTATGGCAGCACTCAAGTGCAGATCGCATAACATCAACATTACCGATGCACTCGAACGAGAAGTCTACGCCGCCATCAGTCATCTCAACGATCACTTCCTGAATCGGCTTATCAAAGTCTTTCGGATTGATGCAATCTGTTGCGCCCAGTTTTTTCGCCAGTTCGTATTTGCTTTCATTGATATCAACACCGATGATGCGGCTGGCACCTGCCATGGTTGCACCAATGATGGCAGACAGGCCGATACCACCTAAACCAAAGATAGCAACGGTATCGCCTTTTTGAACTTTGGCGGTTTTCAGTACTGCACCCATGCCCGTGGTTACCCCGCAGCCTAACAGGCAAACTTCTTCAAGAGGGGCTTCTTTGCTGACTTTCGCCAGTGAAATTTCAGGCAGTACCGTGTACTCAGAGAATGTCGAACAACCCATGTAATGGAAGATAGGCTGGCCATCTTTATAGAAGCGGGTAGTGCCATCTGGCATTAGACCTTTACCTTGAGTCTCACGAATTTTCTGACACAGGTTGGTTTTACCTGATTTACAGAATTTACACTCACCACATTCTGGCGTGTAAAGTGGGATAACGTGGTCGCCAACTTGTACGCTCGTCACGCCTTCGCCGATTTGCTCAACAATACCGCCACCTTCGTGACCTAAGATTGCAGGGAAGATCCCTTCAGGATCGTCGCCAGAAAGAGTGAAGGCATCAGTATGGCAAACACCTGTAGCGACAATACGTACTAATACTTCACCCGCTTTAGGTAGCATCACATCGACTTCTTCAACCGATAGTGGTTGATTCGGGCCCCAGGCGATGGCGGCTTTGGATTTAATAAATTGTTCAGACATTTTTGTTCTCTCTGTTCAGGCTCTGAGCCTTTGATTGTTATTCCTACCCATACACAGTAGGAGAGAATTCTGGTAACAACGAATAACTTTGCAGTGTTGCGTTGTGTGTTTCGATGGGAGCTATTGTATTTGTTTCCAATTAAATGATAATTAGGTTAAAACGTAAATTACTTTTACCAGTGTGTAATAAAGGCTGAATAACTCAGCAGGCAGGTCGTGCAATGTTTCTATGGGAAGGGGTAACCGAATTTGTGGCCGTGGCGGAGACCGATAGCTTTACGGCGGCATCGAAGCGGCTTGGTATTTCCACCGCACAAGTAAGCCGGCAAATCAGTGCGCTGGAGAACAGGCTAAGTACTAAGCTGTTTTACCGCACGACCCGCAAGGTGTCATTGACCGAAGAGGGAACGGTGTATTACCGCCACTGCCGTCAGATCATGGATGGACTGGAAGAGGCAGAGAGGGCTATCAGTAATCTGCGTGATACTCCGCAAGGAATCGTGAAGCTGACAGCCCCAGTGACGTATGGCGAAAAGTACATTATGCCGTTAGTGAGTAATTTTATGCTGAGTTATCCTGAGGTTGAGGTGGTCGTCGATCTCACCAACCGGCAAGTTGATTTGGTTGAAGGCGGGTTTGATCTAGCAATTCGTTTGGGTAAGTTATCCAGCTCTACCATGATGGCGAAACGTCTCACCAACCGGACTCAATTTGTCTGCGCCGCGCCTGAATATCTGGAAAAGTATGGCGTTCCTCACTCTTTATCCGAGCTTCGCCACCATAATTGTTTATTAGGTAATCACGATTACTGGCGTTTTCAGGAAGCGGGCAAAGAAAAGAGTGTGCGGGTTTGTGGAACGTTGATCTGTAATAGCGGCTATGGCTTACTCGATGCGGCGTTAAAAGGGATCGGGCTGGTGCAGCTACCTGATTACTATGTTGACCAGGAACTTAAAGCCGGCAACCTGGTATCGGTGCTGGATAATTATCAGGAGCCGAAAGAAGGGATATGGGCCCTCTACCCCCATAACCGCCACTTATCTCCTAAAGTGCGGATGCTGGTGGATTATCTGGCGGAACAATTGCCATAGAGGTTAACGTAATCGTCAGCGCGATAGTGATGCATGGGTTGGAGTGGAGGGTGGCTTGGCTTATAATCGGCCGCCCAGGTAAATGACCGTATTTGAGAAAGCTCGTGACAGATCAGAACACCGACGTAAACCAAGATGAACTGTATATGCGCCGTGCGATTGAGCTGGCGTCTCTGGCAGAAGCGGAAGGGGAAGTGCCGGTTGGCGCAGTGGTCGTGTATAACGGTCAGGTTGTTGGTGAAGGCTGGAACCGTTCGATTGGTCAGCATGATGCGACAGCGCATGCAGAAATAATGGCGTTGCGTCAGGCCGGGAAAGTGGTGCAGAACTACCGCTTGATTGATGCCACACTGTACGTGACGTTAGAGCCGTGCCCGATGTGTGCGGCGGCGATGGTGCACAGCCGGATAGGCAAAGTGGTATTTGGTGCCCATGATCTGAAAACCGGTGCCGCAGGCAGTCTGATGAACTTGCTGAGTTATGATCAGGTGAATCACCATGTCGGTTGCCAGTCGGGAATATTGGCCGAGGAATGCCGCGTACAACTACAGGCCTTTTTTAAGCGTCGCCGGGCTGAAAAAAAAGCGGAGAAAAAAGACAGGCAGCGCAAGCTAAGCTGTAGGATAGAAATAAAAAGCTCGGAAATACCTGTAAACAGGAAATGACCGAGCTCTATTCTTTAGTATCTGAAACCAGTAGTCTCTGAAAGCAGTTCTGTCAGTCAGCGGTATTAGCTGGCAATGTTAGCGGCAACAATATAAGTACGCTGGCGCCAGAGTGTTTTACGATGAGTATTGATACTTAAGCGTTTACGGCGGGTTGCTGCCGATGTGAGGCGTTGCCTTAAACGCTTAATTGCCGAATGTTGTTTCGAGAATCTCATTGTTTTCTCTTCCGAAAAGATGTGACAGCCAAACACTGATCACAGTAAGCATCATTGCTTGGATTGTGACTTAATTATATAAAATTGAGAATGATCCAGGTCTCATCTTGATCCTAATCTCTGTAAAATCAGCCCGTCTATTTGTGATCTCAAAAAAACACAGCCCTACATCAAGTAGGGCTGTGAGTATTAGCTTGAACCAATCGGGATAAGGCTACCGGCTGATTTCGTTCGTCGCTTCTGCGTTACTGTTCACAGTCTGATTACTGACCTGTTTGGCCGGTAAGATTGAGGTGATGGTTTTTAAACCATCAATCACCTGAATTTCTTCGCTCTGCGGCTCACGGTTATGCGCTTGTTCGTAACCAATAATGCTCTGGTAGTAACGGCGGATATTTTCTACATAGTTGAGCGCTTCATCCCCCCGGGCATAACCGTAGCGAGTCTGTTTGTAGTACTTCTGCTGACGTAACAATGGCAGACGTTGTTTAACATCACTCCAGGCATCAGGGTTTCCGCCTTGTTGTTTGGTTAATCGGCGAGCGTCCATCAGATGGCCGAAGCCGACGTTATACGATGCCAGGGCGAACCAGACTTTTTCGTGATCTTCGATACTGTCAGGAACACGGCTGATCATCTTGCGCAAGTAATCGCTACCGCCGCGGATACTTTGCTCAGGATCGAGCCGGTTTTTAACACCAACCGATTTTGCGGTGGGTAACGTCAGCATCATCATGCCCCTTACACCGGTTGGTGAAACCGCACGTGGGTTCCAGTGTGACTCCTGATATGACAATGCGGCGATCAGACGCCAGTCAAGTTCATTGGAATACTTCTTAAACAGAGACTCCCACTGAGGTAACTTGCTCTCGATCGCACGTAAAAATGCACGGGTATCAACATAATCAAACTTGTCGACGTGACCAAAGTACTTTTCTTCCAGCTGGGCTAATTCACCGCTCTGCTGCAATTCGCCGAAGAATTCAATTAACAGTGCATAAAGGCTGTCATCGGCTGTGCTATTGACAAACCAGCTGATCGCTTCATCTTCGGTCAGCTCCATCGCCAGCGCAATATCAGGGTGAATACGCTGGATCAGTGCGACATCAACTGAATCTGCAACGGTAAAATCCAGCTTACCCGCGGCAACCATGCGCAGCAGTTCTTCGCTGTCTATATCTTCGACCGATTCCCAGGTAAGTTTCGGATACACAGCTTTCAGCTCTAGCAAGCGTTTTTCATGGCTGGAGCCTTTGACGACGGTTAAGCTACCTTTATTCTTGGCAAGATCGGCCGGAGTACGAGGGCGCCATTGTCCTTTTTTATACACGACTAGCTGGCTGGCATAATAATAAGCCGGTGCCGGATGGAATGAGACTAAGCGATCAGGGATTATCGTCAATCCTGCGGCAATGATATCGACATCGCCACGTTGTAAAGCGGGAAACAGGCCTGACAGGGTAAACATTGGCTGCATTTCCAGTTTGACACCTAATTTACTGGCAAAACGCTGGGCGAGTTCATAATCGAGCCCCGTCGGGCCATCAGTGCCAATGTAATAAGACAGCTGGTTGTTCAGCGTACCAATCCGAAGAACGCCGCTTTCGCGGATCTGCTTAAGATCGCTTTGCGTGCTCTCCTGCCACTTACACCCGGAAAGTAGCATAAACGTCAGGAAGATAATAAAGAGGTATCGAACCTTCGTGATTAACAGATCATTGCTCAACAAAAAATGCTCATCGTTATAATTTGGTGTTCTTTATACCAAAGGTAGGCAATTGAGCAAAGTGACTCTGCCTTGTTCTCGGGAAGAATTACTCTTTTAGACATCTACAGTGGTAAAACGTTGTCTTTTTCCTCATATTTTGCCACGAGCGAAAAAAAACACGCAAACGGTTGCGTCAGGAGTTACGTCACAAAAAAAATTCCTTTATACTACGCTCCATCGTGAGTTACTCGCCTCGATTGATCGGGTCAATTCGGTGAAAAAGGTGGCATTGACGTAATTAGCCCAGTGACTGAACTGGGTGTTAGGCCAATATCACCTTCATTCAACTGCTAATCGAGAGACGTACGCACATGGAAATTTTGCGTGGTTCACCCGCACTGTCTGAGTTTCGCGTTAATAAGCTATTAGAGCGTTGCCGCGAGTTAGATCTGCCTGTGTCAGGCATTTACGCTGAGTTTATGCATTTTGCTGATGTATCGGCTCCCCTGAATGCTGATGAGCAAAGCAAGCTGGCAAGCCTGCTAACCTACGGTCCGACGATTGCTGAGCATGAGCCGACAGGCACAATGCTTCTGGTTATCCCTCGTCCGGGAACAATCTCTCCATGGTCTTCCAAATCGACGGATATCGCCCATAACTGTGCACTACATAACGTCAAGCGCTTAGAGCGTGGTACGGCTTATTATGTCGACACAACGGCTGATCTGACGGATGTACAACTGACTGAGCTCAAAGGTCTGATCCACGACCGTATGATGGAAGTTGTTTTCACTGATTTAAATGCCGCGACTGCACTCTTTACCCAAGCGGAGCCGGCACCGGTTCAGAGCGTTGATATTTTAGCTGACGGCCGAAAAGCGCTGGAAGAGGCGAACCTGAAGCTAGGCCTGGCACTGGCTGAAGATGAAATCGACTACTTAGTTGAAAACTTCACTAAGTTAGGACGCAACCCTAACGACATCGAACTGATGATGTTTGCGCAGGCAAACTCAGAGCACTGTCGTCATAAGATCTTTAACGCTGACTGGACTATCGACGGTGTCGATCAGGAAAAGTCATTGTTCAAAATGATCAAGAACACCTACGAAAAGAACCATGAGCACGTTCTGTCTGCGTACAAAGATAATGCCGCAGTCATGGAAGGCTCTGAAGTCGGCCGTTTCTTCCCCAACCCAGAGTCTCGCCAATATAACTACCATCAGGAAGCGGCACATATCCTGATGAAGGTAGAAACTCATAACCACCCAACTGCAATTTCTCCTTGGCCTGGTGCTTCTACCGGCTCTGGTGGTGAAATTCGTGATGAAGGCGCGACCGGTATCGGCGGTAAGCCAAAAGCAGGTCTGGTGGGCTTCACTGTGTCTAACTTGCGTGTTCCTGGGTTCGAACAGCCATGGGAAACCGACTTCGGTAAGCCGGGCCGTATTGTTAACGCATTAGATATCATGCTCGAAGGCCCGCTAGGTGGCGCTGCATTTAACAACGAATTCGGACGTCCTAACCTGTTAGGTTACTTCCGTACCTACGAAGAAAAAGTGACCTCACACAACGGTGAAGAAATCCGTGGTTACCACAAGCCAATCATGATTGCTGGTGGTATGGGTAACATTCGCGCAGAACACGTACAGAAAAAAGAAATCCCAGTCGGTGCGAAGCTTATCGTACTTGGTGGCCCTGCGATGAACATTGGTTTGGGCGGTGGCGCTGCTTCATCCATGGCATCGGGTCAGTCTGCGGAAGATTTAGATTTTGCGTCGGTACAGCGTGAAAATCCAGAGATGGAACGTCGTTGCCAGGAAGTGATCGACGGTTGCTGGCAGATGGGAGAAAACAACCCAATCGCCTTTATCCACGATGTGGGTGCGGGCGGTATTTCTAATGCATTACCTGAGCTTGTTGATGACGGCGAACGTGGCGGTAAATTCCAGCTGCGTGATGTACCTAATGATGAACCTGGCATGAGCCCGCTGGAGATCTGGTGTAACGAATCGCAAGAACGTTATGTTATGGCAGTTGCGCCAGAAAATATGGCGGCATTTGATGCAATCTGTAAGCGTGAGCGTGCGCCGTACGCAGTCGTGGGTGAAGCAACTGAAGAACGTCACCTAACGCTGGAAGACAGCCATTTTGACAACACGCCAATTGATATGCCGATGGACATCTTGTTGGGCAAAGCGCCGAAGATGCATCGCGATGTTAAGACGCAAAAAGCAGAAGGTCAGGCCATTGATCGCAGCGCGATCAAGTTAGAAGAAGCAACACACCGTGTACTTCGTCTGCCCGCGGTTGCTGAGAAAACCTTCCTGATCACCATTGGTGACCGTACGGTAACAGGTTTGGTTGCGCGTGATCAGATGGTGGGTCCATGGCAGGTTCCGGTTGCTAACTGTGCCGTAACAGCAGCGAGCTATGACACGTATCACGGTGAAGCGATGTCTATGGGTGAGCGTACACCTGTTGCATTGCTTGATTTCGGTGCGTCTGCACGTTTAGCCGTCGGTGAAGCCATCACCAACATCGCAAGTGCTGATATCGGCGACATGAAGCGTATCAATCTGTCAGCGAACTGGATGTCTCCTGCTGGCCACCCAGGCGAAGATGCGGGTCTGTACGAAGCCGTTAAAGCGGTTGGTGAAGAGCTGTGTCCGGCGCTTGGCCTGACCATTCCCGTTGGTAAAGACTCGATGTCGATGAAGACCAAGTGGGAACAAGACGGTGAACAGAAAGAAGTTACCTCTCCGCTATCATTGGTTATTACCGCATTTGGCCGTGTTGAAGACGTACGTAAAACAGTAACGCCTCAGCTACGTACAGATAAAGGCGAATCCAGTCTGGTCTTGATTGATCTCGGCTGTGGTCAAAATCGCCTCGGTGCAACGGCACTGGCACAGGTTTATAAGCAACTGGGGGACAAGCCTGCTGATGTTGATAGCCCTGAGCTACTAAAAGGTTTCTTCTACGCAGTTCAAGCACTGGTTCGTGATGAGAAAGTACTGGCTTACCATGACCGTGGTGATGGTGGTCTGTATGTAACGCTGGCTGAAATGGCATTTGCAGGTCACACCGGTGTTGAAGTGGATATCAACACCACTGAATTTGACGAGTGTGAAGATGTACTGGCAACGCTATTTAACGAAGAGTTAGGTGCGGTATTGCAAGTTCGCACTGAAGATCTCGATACTGTTCAATCGGTACTGGCAGCAAACGGTCTGGAAGCATGTAGCCATATTATCGGTACTGTGATTGATGAAGATGTGGTTCGTATCTGGAATGGTAACGACCGCGTTTTAGAACAGAGCCGTACAGAGCTTCGTACTATCTGGGCTGAAACCACGTATCAGATGCAGGCGATGCGTGATAACCCGGCAGGTGCATTGCAAGAGTTTGAAGCGAAGAAAGACAACAGCGATCCTGGTTTGAACACCAAACTAAGCTTTGATCTTAATAAAGATATTGCCGCACCCTTTATCTCTTCACGAAAAGCAGGGGCTCCTGCTATAAACAAGGGCGCCAAACCGCAAATGGCTATCCTGCGAGAGCAGGGCGTAAACTCCCACGTGGAAATGGCAGCAGCCTTTGATCGTGCAGGGTTTGAAGCGAGAGACGTTCACATGAGTGATATTCTTTCTGGCAACGTGAAGCTGGACGGTTTCAATGGTCTGGTTGCTTGTGGCGGCTTCTCTTACGGTGACGTATTAGGTGCCGGTGAAGGCTGGGCGAAGTCAGTGTTGTTCAACAACATGGCACGTGATCAATTCGAAGCCTTCTTCCATCGCAACGATACACTGGCACTTGGTGTCTGTAACGGTTGTCAGATGATGTCGAACTTGCATGACCTAATTCCCGGCGCCGATCTGTGGCCACGTTTCGTACGTAACGAATCAGAACGTTTTGAAGCACGCTTCAGCCTGGTTGAAGTTCAGAAGAGTGACTCTTTGTTCTTTAATGAGATGACGGGATCTCGTATGCCTATCGCGGTTTCCCACGGTGAAGGTCGTGTGGAAGTGCGTAACGGTGAGCACCTCAATGCGATTGAGCAATCCGGTACGGTGGCTCTGCGTTACCTGGATAACTTCGGTAATGTCACCCAGAATTACCCGGCTAACCCGAACGGTTCGCCAAACGGTATTACGGGCCTGACAACAACGGATGGTCGTGTGACTATCATGATGCCTCACCCTGAGCGAGTGTTCCGCACCGTGGCCAACTCATGGCACCCGGATGACTGGAGCGAAAATAGCCCGTGGATGCGTATGTTCCGTAACGCGCGCGTTAATATCGGTTGATGTAGACCCAAGTGTTTAAGTAGCAAAAAAGCCGCGACCTGATCAGGTCGCGGCTTTTTTAATCACAAAACGCAGAAAAACGGCCAAAAAACAGGCTAAATTAGTCTTTATCAGCACCGATGTTCGATTTTTCTCGCCTTGTAGATAATTTGTTATTAATTTGGGAGAATGGTTGGTGATTGTGAGGAGGCTGTATGATTTTCTTCGATCTTGATAATACGTTACTCGATCATGATGGTGCGGAGCAGGATGCAATCCGTACCTTCGTCTCACGATATCATGACAATGTTATTGCACTGACAGACACGCCAGAAGTGATATGGCGGCAGATTACAGATAAACACCGTGCCCGCTGGCGAGCTGGCGAGCTGAATTTTGAACAGCAGCGCCGGGCTCGTATCAGTGAATTATTTAAGCGCCCGTTAACCTGTAAACAAGCCGATCAACTCTTCACCGAGTATTTTAATATCTATCAACAACACTGGCGTTTGTTTCCGGATGTTGAACCGGCATTGCAACGGTTAAAAGATACCGCACCTCTTGCTGTGATCAGTAATGGTTTTACCTATCAGCAAGAAGCCAAATTGGAGCAAACCGGTATTCGTCACTATTTTCGTTTTGTGATGACATCGGAGCAGGCTGGCGTAGCAAAGCCGGATTTGGGGATTTTTAAGGCGGCATGTCAAAGAGGTAAGGTCAGCCCGGAGCAATGCTGGTATATCGGTAACCACCCCCTGCGCGATGCTCAGGCCGGCCAGTTAGCAGGCATGAAATCGGTATGGTTAAACCGCAAAGCGTTACAGGCTAATCCGAACACCCGGGTTGTTCGTTCATTAGATGGATTTGTTGATCTGGTCCAGTTGACTGCGAATTCATTAATATAATGGTTATACCAATCGGGATAATTGTCCCGATTGGTATTATTTGATTTAGAGATACTAACGCTTTCAGGAAGAAGAGAAGGACTACTATCACGGATTGAATGGATGATCCGACGATTTTTAAAGTGCCATATCAAGGATGAAATATGGAAATGAATATTCCCAAGATGAAGGGAACGGTCTGTGCTGCAAAAGTATTAGCTGTTCTCGTTGTGAGTTGTTTGATCAGACATATCGATACTTTTACCGTCATATTTGACGATAATCCGGTAAGTATCGTCCCCAGTTTTATTGCCGCGCTGGTGTTGTTTTCTGGGCTTGGCGCCTTTGCCGGGTTACTTCAAGGCTACAAGTGGGGGTTTATCCCACTCTATTTTTTCATTCCGGCGGCAACCCTGTTTTTTGATATGAGCCTGCTCCCGTTTTTACCCGATCTGATCCTACCGGCATTTCGTAGTCTTGTTGTTTTAGCCATTAATAGTACGGTGTTGCTGTATGCCGTGTTTTTACTACTGAAAATGATGGACTCTAATGTGATTCTATATCCGGCAGATCAACTCTCTTTGAACCGCTACTCAAAGTTATAAAGACTGAAAAGTCTTAATAGCGCTTAATTTAATCGGTCAGATCGGTGATAATAAAAAAACAGTAAATCAGGTGGCTAGAATAGTATCGAGGTACTAACTGGCAAACCTCTGCTCAGCAAAGGACGATGAAAAATGAAAAAAATTGAAGCCATTATAAAGCCATTTAAGCTTGATGATGTTCGCGAAGCTTTGGCTGAAGTCGGTATCACAGGTATGACGGTATCTGAAGTGAAAGGATTTGGTCGCCAAAAAGGCCACACTGAATTGTACCGTGGTGCTGAATACATGGTCGACTTTCTGCCAAAAGTTAAAATTGAAATCGTAGTGACAGATGAAGTTGCCGAACAATGTATCGATACGATTATCGAAACCGCCCAAACAGGTAAGATTGGTGACGGTAAAATCTTCATGTTTGATGTTGAGCGTGTAGTTCGCATACGAACAGGCGAAGAAGACGAAGACGCTATCTAAATCACTTTAATCTCTTCGTTATTTCGCTCAATAGCTGTATCGGAAGTGCTCACTTATGCTTATAAGCTCCGCGCTTCCTCTTTGCTCTTGAGCTAAATTCCTTCGAGCTAAAATCGATTGTGCTTCGTTTATGGAAACCGAATACAAAAAAGGAAGTGCATTGCACTTCCTTTTTTAATGGGGTTATTGCTACTGGCTGGTTACAGCGTTGGCTTTATAACGACTGGGTTTATGGTTCATAGCCAGAACCAGGTTCAGTACGATGGCACCCAGTACAGATAAGATCAAAATCTCCGGTGTCACGAAGAAGAAAGAACAAATCAGAATACCAATGTCGATGCACATCTGCATTTTGCCCGCCGCGATGCCAAATTTCTCCTGGCAATAGAGAACCAGTACGTTGAATCCACCGAGGCTGGTGCGGTGACGAAAGAGAATTAGCATCCCAAGGCCCATCAGTAACCCACCGATGACAGCACAGTAAATGGGATCAAGTCGGCTAATTTCCAGCACATGGTGGAGATTGTCGGTGATGATCGAGACTAACCCTCCGGAAATAATGCTTGTGATAGCAAATGATCTGCCCATGCGGAACCAGGCCATCAGGTAAAACGGGGTATTCATCAGAAAGTACAGCTTACCGAAAGACACATCAACAAATTGGCTGAGTAATAGCGCCAGTCCCGTTGTTCCTCCGGTCAGCAAGTCAGCTTGCTGGAGAAAAAAAACGCCCTGCGCGACGATAAAGGCGCCGGTAAGGATGGCAATGATATTTTCATTCAAAGAATGCTTGTTACCGCTCAAAAGAAAACTCCTTATGTTTATGAATGCAATGATAATAGCGTTCAGGTTTATAAAGAAGCTCGGGCGGTAAAGGTATAAAACGCACATGTAAATATAATTGTACGGCTTTGTAAAACGTTTTTTTTGAGTTTTTCTTGATATTGCTCTGTTAGAGTGACTAACGGTAAGCTGGTATTGAATAAAGATGAAAAATATTCATATCTGCATCGAAAATAAACATGAAGAAATTGTAATAAAAAGTTATTTTAGGGGTATCTGATTTAGATCAATTTCTGTAAAATACAGCGTTAATTACGGGTAGGACGAGAACGTTTGCGTCCCCGTGGGGCCTAGCTTTGCGAATTTCGTTTTTACCAACAACTTGTGGTTATTTTAGTCAGGAGAGACAGATGCTAAAGCGCGATATGAATATTGCCGACTATGACGCGGAACTTTTTGCAGCAATTCAGGAAGAAACTGCACGTCAGGAAGAGCACATCGAGTTGATTGCTTCTGAAAACTACACGAGCCCACGTGTAATGGAAGCACAAGGCTCTCAGTTGACTAACAAATATGCTGAAGGCTACCCAGGCAAACGCTATTACGGCGGTTGTGAATATGTCGATAAAGCCGAGCAACTGGCCATTGACCGCGCATGTCAGCTGTTTGGTGCTGAGTATGCTAACGTTCAGCCTCACTCGGGCTCTCAGGCGAACAACGCCGTTTACATGGCATTACTAAATCCAGGTGATACCGTTCTAGGTATGAGCCTGGCACACGGCGGTCACTTAACTCACGGTTCTCCGGTAAACTTCTCAGGAAAGCTTTACAACATTATTCCTTACGGTATCGATGAGAATGGTCAGATTGATTACGAAGAGATGGAAGCTCTTGCTTTAGAGCACAAGCCGAAGATGATCATCGGTGGTTTTTCTGCGTATTCTCAAGTTGTTGACTGGAAACGCATGCGTGAAATCGCAGATAAAGTTGACGCCTACTTCTTCGTTGATATGGCCCACGTTGCAGGCCTTATCGCTGCCGGTGTTTATCCTAACCCGGTGCCACATGCACATGTGGTAACAACGACGACGCATAAAACACTGGCCGGCCCACGTGGCGGTCTGATCCTTTCTAATGAAGGTGAAGATCTTTATAAGAAACTGAATTCAGCAGTATTCCCAGGTGGTCAGGGTGGCCCTCTGATGCACGTTATCGCAGCAAAAGCCGTCGCGTTTAAAGAAGCGATGGAACCTGAATTTAAGGTTTACCAGCAGCACGTTGTTGAGAATGCAAAAGTCATGGTGGGTGAGTTCCTTGAGCGTGGCTATAACATCGTTTCTGGCGGTACTGAAAACCACCTGTTCCTTGTTGATCTCATCGACAAAGGCATAACAGGTAAAGAGGCGGATGCAGCATTAGGTGCGGCGAATATTACGGTGAACAAAAACAGTGTACCGAATGATCCTCGCAGCCCGTTTGTTACTTCTGGTATCCGTATTGGTACGCCATCAATCACGCGTCGTGGTTTTACCGCAGAAGACACCAAGCAGCTTGCTGGCTGGATCTGTGATGTACTGGATAACATTGATAAGCCTGAAGTGATTGAAGCGACGAAAGCGAAAGTACTAGAAATCTGTAAGCGTCTGCCCGTCTACTCTTAATCGTGTGGCGAGGACGCTTTGCTCCTAGAATCTAGTACCTAGTACCTAGTACCTAGAACCTAGAACCTAGAACCTAGTACCTAGTACCTAGTACCTAGTACCTAGTACCTAGTAACGCATAACGTTGGATCTGGGAAAACGGCACCGTTATGGTGCCGTTTTTGTTTTCTGGGGGGGATAGGGCCATTCGAAACATCTTATAGCGATTGGTATTAACAGTGATCAGAAAATATAGGCGATACCGAGAGAGCCGGAGTGGGAAACGGATCTTTCGAGAATAGGGCTGCTCGCAATGTCCCCCTCTAAATTACTGTATCGGATACCGGCGGTGATCCTAATGTGTTGCGATAGCATGAAATGCCCATTCATACCGATGAAATACTGGCCATCCCACCCCGCATCAAATTCTGCTAACCCAGATCGAACCGACTCCGCTTCTGATACGCCATACAAGTGGTTATTGATTTTATCGCTGTTGTACGCCAAACCAATTTCAGGAGTAACGCTCCATCTATTCGCTCGAATGGGGAGTCGCCATGCTGCTTCTGCATACAGCCCGTTGTGTTGATTTCCTATATCGGTACCCGCACCAATCTCGAATATCCCAACGGGCGTTATTTGCTGATAACTCACGCCAGCAAGTACAGAACTCTCACGTTCATCAAGCTGCTGAATTTGCAGGTTATCTGAATCTGAGGGTTTTAACGTTCTGGGATCATAGCGCACGCGGAAAATAATATTTTGTGGTGTACCAGCCGGAAATAACCGTGCTCCGGCTGAAAAGCCGCGGAGAAAAACATGCTCACCTTCATAGCCAACCAAAGGGATCACAACCTGGTTAGAATCGGTGTCTTTATACACTGCCGGGGAATACGATGTGATTGCGCCGAGTGACCATTGTCCAGCAATGGCGCTGCTGCTAAATAACGCCGTTGAAATGATCACCCCGATTACTGACTTATTCATCATACTTACTTACACAGAGAAATATTTACGGGGTATTGTACGGTATAGTGGGTTTATTATTCATTAACTAAATGAGTAAATGTGAGTGAAAGTTAATAAATGGTCACGGTCAATAATGATTCCCGAGCCGGTGATTGTATTTTTGTAACCGGATAACCATGAAAAAACACGGTTATACTCTCTTTCCGGCATGGAAATGGGTTACACTGAGTCGACGAAAATTAGGAGGCATGATGCATTGTCCTTTTTGTGGTGCAAATGACACCAAAGTAATCGATTCCCGTCTGGTTGCAGATGGCCATCAAGTCCGCCGTCGTCGTCAATGTTTAGCTTGTAATGAACGTTATACAACGTTTGAAATGGCTGAGTTGGTGATGCCAAGGGTGATAAAAACTAATGGTAATCGTGAACCGTTTAACGAAGATAAACTTCGTGGCGGTATTCAACGCGCGTTAGAAAAACGTCCGGTGAGCGCAGATGATATTGAACGTGCTATTAACACCATTAAATCCCAGTTACGCGCCACGGGTGAACGCGAAGTACCGTCTGATATGATCGGTAACTTAGTGATGGAAGCGTTAAAAGAGCTGGATAAAGTTGCTTATATTCGCTTTGCTTCGGTCTATCGTAGTTTTGAAGATATTCGTGAATTTGGTGAAGAAATCGCCAAGTTAGAAAAATAAAAGTGATTGTTTAGCTCATTGTGTAATGAGTAACGGTGAGCTATTCCACGACCTCTAAGCTGAATGAATGCAAAGTCAGATGTTCTCTCCTATTGATCATGCCATGATGCTACGTGCTATAAAACTGGCAAAACGTGGCCGCTTCACTACAGCCCCGAATCCAAATGTCGGCTGTGTCATCGCTCAGGGTACGACCATTGTTGGTGAAGGCTACCACTATCAGGCCGGGCAACCCCATGCCGAAGTGTTTGCTCTGCGTGCTGCTGGCGATCATGCCGAAGGTGCGACCGCCTATGTGACGCTAGAGCCTTGCTCTCATTTTGGTCGCACCCCTCCTTGCGCCCAGGCGCTGATTAACGCCAAAGTCTCTCGTGTTGTTTGCGCGATGGTTGATCCCAATCCGCAAGTTGGTGGGCGGGGGATTGAAATGCTGCAAGACGCCGGCATTGAGGTTCAGACGGGCTTGCTGGAAGTCGATGCACAAGCATTGAATGCAGGTTTTATTAAGCGAATGAAAACCGGCTTGCCTTATGTACAGCTAAAATTAGCATCAAGTCTTGATGGTTGTACTGCATTGGCCAATGGCGAAAGCAAGTGGATTACCAGCCCGCAGGCCCGTGCTGATGTACAACGTTTCCGCGCTTGCGCCGGGGCGATTTTATCGACCAGTGCGACGGTACTGGCTGATGATCCGTCATTGAATGTGCGGTGGGATGAACTGGGTGAGCAGATCCAGACCGAATACCCACAACAGTCACTGCGCCAGCCATCGAGGGTGATTATCGATAGCCAGAATCGTGTGACCCCTGAGCATCAGTTATTCAGTTTACCGGGGCACTCTTATCTGGCGCGGGCAGAGGCCGGGCTGGAAGTATGGCCTGATTCAGTGACTCAATTGCTCATTCCCTGTCAGCCTGATTCTGAACAGTTGGATCTGTCACGGCTAATGGCTGAGCTGGTAAAGCAAGATATTAACCATATCTGGGTGGAAGCGGGGGCCGGATTGGCTGGTGCGTTACTGTCTGCAGGATTGGTTGATGAGCTGATCATTTACCAGGCACCTAAACTGATGGGTAGCGATAGCCGCGGGTTAATTGATTTACAAGGGCTGACTGCGATGTCTCAAGTACCTCAACTTGAGATAACCGACGTTCGCATGGTGGGCTCTGATTTACGTATTATTGCTCGCGTTTAACGCGTAGAGCGAATCAAGGAATTTTTAGATATGTTTACTGGCATTATTGAAGCTGTAGGCACCATTACTGCGCTGACGCCAAAAGGCGCAGACATTTCTGTTACGGTTGATTCAGGCAAGCTTGATCTATCAGATGTCAAACTGGGTGACAGTATTGCAACCAATGGCGTTTGCCTGACGGTGGTTGAACTGACCGGCAAAGGGTATGTGGCTGATTTATCCCTAGAGACATTGAAGCGAACAGCGTTTACTGATTATAAGTCTGGTCAGAAAGTGAACCTGGAAAAAGCCATGTTGCCAACGACCCGCTTTGGTGGTCACATGGTCTCTGGTCATGTAGATGAAGTCGGTGAAATTATTGAGCGTACCCACACTGGCCGTGCGATTGAGTTTTGGCTAAAAGCCCCTGACCATCTGGCTAAGTACATTTCTGAAAAAGGATCCGTGTCTATTGATGGTATCAGCCTGACGGTAAATGCAATTCGTGGCAATGAGTTTAAATTGACTATCGTACCGCATACTGCCGCAGAGACAACAATGGAGTCATTCCAGGCGGGCCGTAAAGTGAATTTAGAAGTGGATGTGATTGCCCGCTATTTAGAGCGTTTGATGTTAGGTGAAAAAGCAGCTGATAAAAAATCAGAAGTGACCATGGACTTATTAGCTAAAACTGGGTTTTTAGGATAAAGGTTAGAATAAGGGTATTGTTATGGCTTTAAGCAGTGCAAAAGAAATTATCGATGATATTCGTCAGGGTAAGATGGTTATCTTAATGGATGATGAAGATCGTGAAAATGAAGGCGATCTGATCATTGCTGCCGAAAAAATCAGCCCTGAAGCGATTAACTTTATGGCGATGCATGGCCGTGGACTGATTTGTTTAACACTAACCCATGCACGTTGTAAGCAGCTGAACCTGCCATTGATGGTACAAGATAATACCGAGCAGTTCAGCACCAACTTTACTATTTCGATTGAAGCGGCAGAGGGTGTTACAACCGGTATTTCTGCTGCCGATCGCGCACGTACCGTACAGGCGGCAGTAGCACCGAATGCAAGCTTTGCTGATATTGTGATGCCGGGCCATATTTTTCCGTTGATGGCACAGGAAGGTGGGGTATTAACTCGCGCCGGCCATACCGAAGCAGGCTGTGATATTGCACGTTTAGCCGGTTTGGAACCATCCAGCGTGATCGTTGAGATCCTTAACGAAGATGGCACCATGGCTCGTCGCCCGCAGCTGGAAGTGTTTGCTGAAAAGCACGACCTGAAACTGGGTACGATTGCCGATCTTATCGAGTACCGGAATAACAACGAAACCACCATTGAACGCATTGCTGAGTGTCGTTTGCCAACCGAATATGGTGAGTTCGATATGATCACCTACCGTGATACCATTGATAACGAGATCCACTATGCACTGCGTAATGGTGAAGTTAAAGATGGGCAGGACACGCTGGTGCGTGTTCACCTGCAAGATACGTTTAAAGATATTCTGCACTCGGGGGCATCTCAATGGACGTTACCTGCCGCGATGAAGCGTATTGCCGAAGAAGGTGGTGTGCTGGTGGTGCTGAGCAAGCAGGAAAGCCATGACACGATTATCACAAAGGTGAAAAATTTGTCGGCTCAGGCCAGCGGACAACCGAAAGTGAAATTGAATCCGAAGGATCAATCGCGTCAGGTCGGTGTCGGTTCGCAAATTCTGGCTGATTTAGGTGTGTCTGATATGCGCTTGTTATCATCCAGCACTCAGCGTTACCACTCATTGTCAGGTTTTGGCCTGAACATTGTTGAGTACGTTTGTGAATAATCCTTTTTAACTGGCAAAGGCCCGTTGAAGCAGGATTCGCTAATTCTATACATCCCTGTGCATAATGATTGCGGCATAGGGATATAAATTTAACTAATCGGGTGAAACCGCTGGTTGTCCGTAGCGACACTTGCATAAAGTGTGATAGACTCCCGCGGTTTCTCAAACCGGAAAGACATAGTCACAGGAAGGCCCATGAAGGTAATTGAAGGCGCCATCGCGGCACCAAACGCAAAAGTTGCTATCGTAATCGCACGCTTCAACAGCTTTATTAATGAAAGCTTACTTTCAGGTGCACTAGATGCGCTGAAACGTCAAGGTCAGGTAAGCGATGACAATATCACTGTTGTTCGTTGTCCTGGTGCTTACGAGCTACCGTTAGTTGCACAGCAGGTTGCTAAAAGCGATCGCTATGATGCTATCGTTGCTCTAGGTTCTGTGATTCGTGGTGGAACCCCCCACTTCGATTATGTTGCCGGTGAGTGTAATAAAGGTCTGGCTCAGGTCGCACTAGAGTTTAATACTCCAGTCGCGTTCGGTGTTCTGACTGTCGATTCTATCGAACAAGCCATTGAGCGTGCCGGTACCAAGGCTGGTAATAAAGGTGCAGAGGCTGCACTAAGCGCGCTTGAAATGGTTAATGTTCTGTCCCAAATTGAATCCTAATGGGGGTTAATGTGAAACCAGCCGCACGTCGTAATGCACGTCAGTTTGCTGTCCAAGCTATTTATGCTTGGCAGATCACGAAAGGTAATGTTGCTGATATTGAACAACATTTCTTAACTGATCATAAATTTGAAGAAGAAGAGCATCAAGCAGAAGCTCCTGTTCTTGCTGCACCATATACAGACGTAAGCTACTTTAGCGATCTGTTAACGGGTGTCGTACTTAACCATCAGGAATTGGATAGCAAAATGCGTCCATACCTGTCTCGTCCGCTACAAGATCTGGACCAGATGGAACTTGCGTTACTTCGCTTAGCGATGTACGAAATGGTTAAGCGTGAAGACGTTCCTTATAAAGTTGTTATCAACGAAGCAATCGAGCTAGCAAAACTATTCGGTGCAGAAGATAGCCACAAATTTGTGAATGGCGTGCTAGATAAAGCAGCACCAACACTTCGCAAAAAGAAATAATCGGAAACGACGTTATGGGGCCAGCTTTGCTGGCCTTTTTTCTGTGTCCAATAAACAAAACTACCTAATAAATAAGAATTATGGCTAGTAACGAATTTGACCTCATCGCTCGTTATTTTGAGCATCAAAATGTCAATCGTCGTGATGTTGTCTTGGCTATTGGTGATGATTGTGCGTTGCTCAATGTCCCTGCTGGCAGCCATCTGGCGGTTAGTACCGATTCTCTGGTTGCCGGAACCCATTTTCTTGCCGATGCCGATCCTGCACTGGTGGCACACAAAGCATTAGCGTCTAACCTGAGTGATCTTGCGGCAATGGGGGCGATGCCTGCCTGGGTGTCTCTGGCCCTCACCATGCCGACTCCAGACGAAGCTTGGCTCAGCCGTTTTTGTGACGGTTTCTTTGCATTAGCGGAATATTTCAATGTCCAGCTGATTGGTGGCGATACCACAAAAGGACCGCTCAGCATTACCTTAACGGTGCAGGGTTTTGTTCCTGAAGGGCAAGCACTCACCCGCAGTGGTGCCAATTCTGGTGACTGGATTTATGTAACCGGTCAGTTAGGTGATAGTGCCGCAGGCTTAGCAGTGCTATTGGGGCAAGCAACTGTGGCAGATGAAGCCCTGAAAGCGACCTTGGTTGAACGCCATTATAAAGCTCAACCCCGTATCCTTGCGGGTCAGGCTCTGCGCGGTATTGCTTCCTCTGCCCTGGACATCTCAGATGGTTTGATTTCGGATCTCGGTCATATACTGAAACGTTCACAGCTTGCTGCAACCATTGATGTTGATAAATTACCTTTGTCAGCAGAACTGTTAGCCTTTGAGCCTGAGTTGGATAAAGCTCAGCAATTGGCGCTGGTCAGTGGCGAAGAGTACGAGTTATGCTTTACGGTTCCAGAACAGAATCGTGGTGCGCTTGACACCGCTTTGGCTCATACCGGAGTGAAAGCGACCTGTATTGGTCAGCTACGAACCGGAACGGGTATTAAGCTGATGCGACGTGATGAGTTGCTGGAGTGGCAATTACATGGTTATGACCATTTTTCGGAGTAATGTGTGAGTAATCCCAAAGATTTAATCAACCTGAAAAATCCCTGGCACCTGTTAGCAACGGGGTTTGGCAGTGGCTTGTCGCCAATCGTACCGGGAACCATGGGTACCCTTGCTTCGATCCCATTTTATTTGCTGATGGTCCAGCTGCCTTTTGCTGCTTATCTTCTGATCACGATTATCGCTGCGATTATTGGTATCACTATATGTCAGAAAACCTCTGATGATATGGGGGTACATGATCACGGCAGTATCGTATGGGATGAGTTTGTCGGTTTCTGGATCACTATGGCAATAGCCCCGGTACTGAGCTGGCAATGGGTGCTTACTGGTTTTATTCTGTTCCGTTTCTTTGATATGGTCAAACCATGGCCTATCAGTTGGCTGGATAAGCATGTCCATGGTGGCTTTGGCATCATGATTGACGACATTCTCGCAGGCTTTATGGCGATGATCACCCTGTGGGGTGTGGGTTACTGGCTGGGCTGGTAACCACGACAAACTGAACAAGCTCCTAGAGCAGAGTAAACAAGTCTTAATCAGCCGTGCAACTGCGCGGCTTCTTTTTACCACGCCTAAAAATATTCCCGCTTCAGAATCAACACTATATAGCTTCTTCGTCTAGTCTTTATTAAGACCGGATTGATAATAACAGTGGTGACATATGTCTTGGTTACGCCTGACAGGGATTATCGGTATATTCCTCGCAACCCATGCCATGGCTCAGATCTATCCGTCGACGGCAACAGGCTGGGTGTTGCCTGGCGGGTGGGAAGAGCCGTTAGCCACATCGAACTTTAATTCGGCCCGAGGAGTTAAAGAGTGGGAGGTGCAACATGCAGATGTGGTGTTTGGCAGCTTGCAGCATGCGGCTCTTAATCAGCAGACGATTGCGATGGGCTATATGTATGCGCATAAGCTTAATTGTAAGCCCGGTAAACAGACGGCCTGGCTGAACAAGCAAGCACACCAACAAGGGATAGATATCGAAGATGCCTACCTGCATTTTATCGAAGATACCCGTTTGTCAGTGCCCTCGGTTAGCCGGGCAATGGATTATTTGCTGCAAGGGCAGCCGCTACATTTACTGCTGATTCGAGATGGTAATTTTGCTACAGCAAGGTTGCCGCTATCGTTAAAGCCGTCAGATGAACTGATCCTTTTCTCATCTTATCCATTTACTCAGCTAAACGTCACTTCAGAGATTGCGCCGAAAGTAGCACGTAGCCTTGCAAGCGAACAGGGTGATATCGCTCAATGGCAGCCAACAGAGACCGAATGGTTAAAGATTAAAGGGCAGTGGCAAGGCGATTTAGATATCAAATTCCCCTGGCTTTCAGCCTTCCCGGCTTATCAGCAGCGCGAACTCGCTCAGGGCAATAAGGCACTGGCAAGCGGATTGAAAATATGGGCTTTGAAACTAAGCTGGCCGGTAGGTGGCAAATTAACCGCTGTTAATCTTAAGCCCTGGCTGGAGCTACGTAATGAAGAGCTGACCATTCCCGGCTGGGATGCGCGTAATGATAAAAATGGCGATGGTTATATCAATGATTTGGAATACCGTTCGCGCACTTCTATCACAGCAAGTGCTCGCTTCCGTCATCAGTCGCGCCTGATCCCTGCCGGAAAAATGAGGGCCGGCAGTTGCTGGTATCGAACTGATTTTAGTGATCAGGCGGTTAATGAGCTTCATGCCCGCTGGTATGCCTATGACTGGCAGCGGCAAGGGCTCAGTGGTGCTTACAATGATGACATGACCAAGTTGCTGGGAGAAAATCAATTTAAGGTGGTGTCAGGAGGGGGGATTGCGGAAATCTTGCAGACCGCCGGTACCGCCGATGCGGAAAACGTCTATGCCGGGCAGATGGCGCAGTTTTTACTGCAGGTGAAAAACATTACCCAGACAGGCTGGTTGGCAGCGAACATTTCAGATCTTAATTTATGGGAGTATTCGGCCTGGCCCCAACAATTACGAGAAGCTGTGGATGTTTGGCTACGAGAGCATTACTTAAGCCCGGCAATGGGGCTGAAGAAAATGCAGCGTTCATGGGACAGCTTCGCCTTAGCTTATCTAGGCGATAAAAGCCTGATTATGTCGACCACTCGCGGTGGACGCAGTGAACTGCAACCGGCCTCGATGACAGCCTGGCATAAAGATCTCGAAACCGGACTGGCCTTGTATTATTTCTTTAATATCCCCGGATTGACCTATTATCACAGCTGGAACCAGACTGTTGTGTATGGCAGCGGGAATACCACCACCGCAAACTGGTATCGTCAGGGCGTGCCAAAAAATTGGGTATATCAGCCGAGCAATATGTTAGAGGTGGATATTGGTCGTCCGGTAAAAGCTCCTAAGGGCTATAAAGCGGTGTATTGGCAGAGTCTGGGAAACAAAGCGAAAAGCAGCGCGACCGAGCTGTCTGGTATCGAATTACGTGCAGCAAACTGGTTCTGGCTGTATCGGTCGGGTTGGTTTGGGGATTTCCCCGGCGAAGGGGTGATGGCAAGACAGTACAGCGATGGCTTGGTTATTTATCGTGCCGTCAAAAGACCTGACGAAAAAGACTTTTTTCAGGCAAAACCGATGCGGGTTTCCTTACCGGGGGTATATCAGCGGGTGAATATTGACGGAAGCTTAAGTGCGCCGATACGTTATATCGAGATTGGCGGGTATGAGGGAGCGGTACTGAAAAAAGCGAGGTAAGGGGGCTAGGAAAAGGAAGGGATAGGGTAAGAGCGGCCCTTGGCCCTAGGGAAGAGCAAAAGCAGAGTAAAAGTTATAGACATTGTAGTCACTCATACTCACTATTCATGCCTAGTGCCTAGTGCCTAGTGCCTAGTGCCTAGTGCCTAGTGCCTAGTGCCTAGTGCCTAGAAATCAGAAGCGAGTTACTGGATCCCAGCAACTCGCCCCTCGAAACGCGTTAACGCTACTTCAAATAGTCTCGAATTTGTTTCTCGATACCTGGGCCATCAATCCCCAGTGACGCGTGCAACTCTGCCTGTGTGCCCGGTTCAATAAAACGGTCAGGCAGGCCGATATTCAGTACGGGTTTCAAGCATTTTGCCTTCATCATAAACTCAACGACACCGCTGCCAGCACCACCGGCAATGGCATTTTCTTCTACCGTTACCAGTACATCGTGAGTTGCCGCCAACTCTTGGATTAATGCTTCATCAAGTGGTTTAACAAAACGCATATCAGCCACCGTTGCATTGAGGTTTTCTGCGGCTTCCAGTGCGTAGGACAACATCGTTCCAAAGCTCAGAATTGCGATTTTTTCGCCCTGACGACGAACGATGCCTTTGCCGATTTCCAGCTCAGTCATTTGGTATTGGATTTCAGTGCCCATACCGGTACCTCGAGGGTAACGAACCGCACTTGGTCCCTGGTGCTTATGGCCGGTATAAAGCATCTGACGGCATTCATTCTCGTCACTTGGTGCCATGATCACCATATTGGGAATACAGCGCATGAAACTCAAGTCAAATGATCCCTGATGCGTCTGACCATCTGCGCCGACCAGGCCGCCACGGTCAATAGCAAACATTACGGGCAGATCCATGATAGCGATATCATGGATTAACTGATCGTAGCCACGCTGCAGGAAGGTCGAGTAGATCGCGACAACCGGATGGTAACCACCAATAGCCATACCGCTTGCCAGAGTAACGGCATGCTGCTCTGCGATGGCAACATCAAAGTACTGGCCCGGGTGCTCTTTCGAGAAACGTACCATGCCAGAGCCTTCACGCATCGCCGGCGTGATTGCCATCAGCTTTTCATCTTCAACGGCCATATCGCACAGCCAGTCACCGAAGATCTTAGAGAAAGTAGGTTTAGCATCTTTCGCTTTCGGTAGCGGGTTCTGGCTCAGATCGAATTTTGGTACCGCATGGTAGTTAATCGGATCGGCTTCTGCCGGTGCGTAACCTTTTCCTTTTTTGGTCATAATATGAAGAAATTGCGGCCCTTTCAGGTTGCGCATATTTTTCAGTGTTTTGACCAGCTCTGCGACATCGTGGCCATCGACAGGGCCGATGTAGTTAAAGCCAAGCTCTTCAAACATGGTGCCAGGTACCACCATGCCCTTTATATGTTCTTCTGCGCGTTTAACCAGCTCTTTGATGGGGGGCGCACCAGACAACACTTTTTTTCCACCTTCGCGAATGGTGGTATAAAGGCTGCCGGATAGCAGACGTGCTAAGTGATTATTCAAGGCGCCGACATTCTCAGAGATAGACATCTCATTGTCATTTAAGATCACTAACATGTCGGAGTGAACATCACCGGCATGGTTCATGGCTTCAAAAGCCATACCCGCCGTAATGGCACCATCGCCGATGACACTGACGACTTTACGGCCCAGCCCCTCTTTTTCAGACGCAATCGCCATGCCCAGGCCTGCGCTGATCGAGGTTGAAGAGTGGCCAACGGAAAGTACGTCGTACTCGCTTTCTTCACGCCATGGGAACGGATGAAGACCGTTTTTCTGGCGTATAGTCGGCATTTGATCCCGGCGACCGGTGAGGATTTTATGCGGGTATGCCTGGTGGCCAACATCCCAGATCAGATGATCAAACGGGGTGTTGTACACATAATGCAAGGCAACAGTCAGCTCAACAGCACCGAGGCCGGAGGCAAAGTGCCCGCTTGACTGGCTGACGGAGTTGAGTAAGTACGTGCGTAACTCATCACATACCGTTGACAGACTTTCAAGCGGCAGTAATCGTAACTCATCTGGGGTGTTTACCAGAGCCAGATGGGGGTATTTTGAGATATCCAGAGTCATAACATTTCGGCGCTTTTACTGATTTTAGTTATTGCGCTCGATGATGTATCGGGCGAAAACTTCTAATTGGTGTGTATTGTAGGGTATTGCATCCAATGCTTGTAGCGCTTCTTGATAAAGTTGCTGAGCTTTCTCTTTTGCTCCCTCTAATCCGAGTAAAGCCGGATAGGTGCTTTTTTCCAGAGCAAGATCTGAACCCTGAGGTTTACCCAGAGTTTCGGTATCACTGGTTACATCGAGAATATCATCCTGAACCTGAAAGGCCAGGCCAATCGCTTCAGCATACTGATCAAGCTGGGGTAATACATCTACACTTTTGGGTCCTGCTGCCAATGCTCCTAAACGAACAGCACAGCGGATCAGGGCCCCGGTTTTATGCTTATGAATCGACTTAAGTTGTTGTAAATCGACATGTCTACCTTCTGCTTCTAAATCCAGCACTTGACCCATGCACATACCTGCCGCACCGGATGCCTGAGCGAGTTCCTTTATCATCGGCACTCGTCTGGCATTCCCTTCTGGGCTCAGTGGGCCATCAGCAAGAATTTCAAATGCCAGGGTTTGCAGCGCATCGCCGGCTAAAATGGCGGTGGCCTCGTCAAAGGCAATATGGCAGGTTGGCTGACCACGGCGAAGTTCGTCGTCATCCATCGCTGGCAGATCATCATGAATTAACGAATAAGCATGAATACATTCGATTGCCGCAGCCGGGGTATCCAGATCAGCACAGTCTGCCCCTAACATTTGCCCGGTGGCATAGGTCAGAAATGGGCGAACGCGTTTACCGCCAAGCAGAGTACCATGCTTCATGGCTTCTATCAGCGCATGGCCGGCAAAAGGTTGAGCCGCAATCCATTGAGCTAACTGCTGGTTACTGCGCTCTTGGTAGTATTTTAGAGACTGTGATAAAGATGGGGTGTTATTCATTATTAGCATCAAATTCAGTCAGAGGTGCTTCATCGTCCGCTTGCAGCAGAATTTCTACACGTTGCTCAGCTTGGGTGAGTTTTTGTTGGCTGCTACGTGCCAGTGCAATACCACGCTCGAACTTTTTCAGCGCGTCTTCTAGCGCAATGTCACCCGATTCCAGCTCATTGACAATCGTATCGAGCTCATCAAGTGCGGCTTCAAACGCCATATTTTCTGGTTTTTTAGCTGCCATAACGTGCTCACTATTTTGAAAGTGCAGGAAAAATAACGTAGAGATTATTCTGGGTCAAATTATGTCACAATATTCTGTGCTGCAGACAGTAATTTTCGTCTTTTGAAGCAAGAAAGCTAAATCAAAAACGAAAGGTGCCGATATACTACGAGTTCTGTAAAATAAAGCCGTATAAAATAGGTACTCTTTGGTATCTTGCGAGTCGCAAAAGGGGAACGCTTCGTGGATTTGGCTACGTTAATAGGTTTAATTGGTGGTTTTGCCTTCGTGATCATGGCAATGGTGCTCGGTGGCAGCATTACTATGTTCATAGATGTGGTTTCCATCCTGATTGTAGTCGGTGGTTCAACCTTCGTTGTATTGATGAAATTCACCATGGGGCAATTTTTCGGTGCCAGTAAAATTGCGGGCAAAGCTTTCATGTTTAAATGTGATGAGCCAGTCGACTTGATTGCTAAAGTCGTCGAGATGGCCGATGCCTCACGTAAAGGCGGGTTTCTTGCCCTTGAAGAAATGGATATTACCAATAGTTTTATGCAAAAAGGCATCGACTTATTGGTCGATGGCCATGATGCAGACGTGGTAAGAGAGACGCTGAATAAAGACATTGCATTGACTGATGAGCGTCATGAGAAAGGCTCCGGGGTGTTTCGTGCTTTTGGTGACGTAGCGCCCGCCATGGGAATGATCGGTACGTTGGTTGGTTTGGTTGCGATGCTTTCAAATATGGATGATCCGAAATCTATCGGCCCGGCCATGGCAGTGGCACTTCTGACCACACTATACGGTGCCGTTTTGTCGAACATGGTGTTTTTCCCCATCGCTGACAAACTATCTCTGCGTCGCGAGCAAGAGAAGCTTAACCGTCGTTTGATCATGGATGGGGTACTGGCCATTCAAGACGGTCAGAATCCACGAGTGATTGATAGCTACCTGAGGAACTACCTCAATGAGAAGAGACGAATTTTTGATGTAGATTCAAATTAATGGGAGCTTAATGATGGAAGAAGAAAGCTGCAAGTGTCCACCACCGGGTTTGCCGTTGTGGATGGGTACTTTTGCGGACTTAATGTCATTACTGATGTGCTTTTTCGTTCTGCTGCTGTCGTTTTCTGAGATGGATGTGATGAAGTTTAAGCAGATTGCCGGCTCAATGAAATTTGCTTTTGGCGTTCAGAATATGCTGGATGTTAAAGATATTCCGAAAGGAACAAGTGTCATCGCCCAGGAGTTTCGGCCGGGGCGGCCTGAACCGACGCCGATTGAAGTGATCATGCAGCAGACCATCAATATGACCCAGCGAACGTTAGATTTCCATGATGGGGAGTCCGATCGGGCCGGCGGTACCCAGCGTGAAGCGGGTAAACTGAACGGGGGGAAAAGTGCTGATATTGCCACTGAACTCAATCAGAACAATCAATCTGAAATGTCTGAGTCACAAGCGGAATTGCTTGAAATGTTACAAAAAGCACTGGATCGCGAGATTGAAGATGGCGCACTTGAAGTAGAAAACTTCGGCCAACAGGTAGTGATTCGGATAAAAGAGAAAGGTGCATTTCCTGCGGGATCCGCTTTTTTACAGCCTAAATTCCGACCTTTAGTTCGCCAGATTGCCGATTTAGTAAAAGAGGTACCGGGAGAGATCAGAATTACCGGTCATACAGATAATCAAAAACTTGATTCTGAATTATACCGTTCCAACTGGGATCTTTCGGCCCAGCGCGCTGTTTCGGTTGCCCAGGAAATGGAGCAGGTAGAGGGTTTTGACAATAAGCGCCTGCGCGTTGTTGGCCTGGCTGGTACCGCACCATTGAATAGCAATAAAACGGAGCAACAACGCAGGGCAAATCGGCGGGTTGAGATTTCGATCATGCAAGGCAAACCGCATTATTCAGACGAAGTCATCAGTTCTGACACGCAGAATAATCCCGGCTAGCTATTATTAGTGGTACAAGGAGATGCATTGCCTTGTATATCCAAACCATCTCAAGATGGAGAGTTCGTCTCTTGTGGTGGTTTGGGCATATATCTTTGTTTCAGCAACAGCTAGCTTGTTGTATAATCCGCGCCTTTAGTTTGGCCCTGTGTAGCGAAGCGTGTTATGAAATTTATCGTAAAACCCCATCCAGAGATTTTTGTAAAGAGTGAATCTATTCGTAAGCGCTTTACCAAAATCCTAGACAGCAATATTCGCATTATTCTTCAGCGTTTGTCTGATTCTGTGTCGGTCGTCAACCGCCGTACTTACATTGAAGTAACGGTGAAAGATGAGACTATTCGTGAGCAGGTAGTGGCTGCATTAACACAAACATCGGGTATCCATCATGTGCTTGAAGTTAATCAAACAGACTTCACTGATATGCATGATATCTATGAGAAAACACTGGATCTCGTACGTGATGATATTGTAGGTAAAACATTCTGTGTACGTGCGAAACGTGTTGGTAAGCATGATTTCACCTCGATTGAACTTGAACGTTATGTCGGTGGTGGTTTGAACCAAGCTGTCGAATCAGCCAAGGTTAAGCTGAAAAAACCTGACGTAACGGTAAATATTGAAGTCGAGAACGGTATTTTGAATCAGGTGTTGGCGCGCCATAAAGGTCTTGGCGGCTTCCCTCTAGGCACACAAGAAGACGTGCTTAGCTTGATTTCAGGCGGTTTTGATTCAGGTGTTTCGAGCTACTTGCACATTAAGCGCGGCAGTAAAGTGCATTATTGCTTCTTTAACTTAGGTGGTCCGGCTCACGAGATTGGTGTGAAGCAAGTATCACACTTCTTATGGAAGAAATACGGCTCGTCGGCAAAAGTGAAATTCATTTCGATAGATTTCGAGCCCGTAGTCGCTGAAATTTTAGAGAAAGTAGAAAACGGCCAGATGGGCGTAGTGCTTAAACGTATGTTCATGCGTGCTGCAGGTCAGGTTGCTGAACGTTTTGGTATCCAAGCTTTGGTAACGGGTGAAGCATTAGGTCAGGTGTCGAGCCAGACTCTGACGAATCTACGCATGATCGATAACGTGACGGATAGCTTGATCCTTCGTCCCTTAATCAATTGGGACAAAGAAGATATTATCAACGTTGCGCGTGAGATTGGTACCGAAGAATTCGCAAAAACCATGCCTGAATTCTGTGGTGTGATTTCGAAGAACCCAACAGTCAAAGCGGTGAAAGAGAAGCTTGAGACAGAAGAAGCCAAGTTTGATTTTGCTATTCTTGATCGTGTGATTGAAGAAGCTCGAGTGATGGATATTCGCGATATCGAGAAGCAAAGCCAGGAAGAAGCCCCTGAAATTGAAATGGTTGATCAAATTGACAGCAATGCCATCGTGCTGGATATCCGTAGCCCGGATGAAGAAGATGAAAGCCCGCTTATCATCGACGGTGTGGATGTTAAGCATTTACCGTTTTATAAGCTGGCTACTCAGTTTGGCGATCTCGATCAGAGTAAAGAGTACCTGCTGTACTGTGATCGTGGCGTAATGAGCCGTTTGCAGGCGTTATACCTGAAAGAAAATGGCTTTGGTAACGTGAAAGTTTATCGGCCGTAACAGCCGGGGCGAGATCCTAGAAACGAATTTCTAGCAAAAAGCGAGAGCCAAGGCTCTCGCTTTTTTTATATTCTTCTGCTCGAACCTCGAACCTCGAACCTCGAACCTATTGCCTTGGCAACACGTCATAATGCATATTCGGCCATACCACCATCGGTGCAGCCACTTCAGCGGCTTTTTCTTTACCGGCTAAATGCACAATGATTTCTAAAGCGAACTCTTGTGAAGTGCCGGGCCCCTGGCTGGTTAGCAAGTTGTTGTTGATATCAAAGACAACACGTTTTACGCGGCGGCGAGTGTCGGGGATCTGGTCCTGAAAGGCGGGATGCGCCGTCATAAGTGCGGTCGGAAACATCTTGTGATGTTCCAGAACCACCGCAGGGGCGGCGCAGATCGCCGCAATCAACTTACCATCATGTTTGTGCTGGGCAACAAATTCAATCAGCAGCGGGCTGTCACGGAAACACTCAGCTCCCCCTAGACCACCAGGAAGCACCACGCAATCAAAGGGTTCGTCTGCCACTTCAACCAATGCAACATCAGCAACCAGCTTAATACCGCGAGAACCTTCAACAACCAAGGCACCATCAGAAGCGACACTGGCTGTGGTAACAGCAAAACCAGCCCGAATTAAAATATCAATGGTATTGATGGCTTCCATTTCTTCAGTGCCAGGGGCGATACAAACGGCCACTTTGATTTGAGTGTCATTCGTCATTGTACTCTTGCTCCAGTTGTTTAATGTGTTGCCATAGCTGGGTATTGATGGGGACAGGAATATCATGCGCCTTCGCCCGAGCTATCAGGTAGCCCGTAATATAGTCGATCTCGGTTGGCCTTTGCTGGCAAATATCCTGGTTCATCGAAGAAAAGTTTGTCGCCGTTGCTTTTATCACCCGATCAACTTGCTGCCTTAATTCACAGGCTGTCACCCGAAAACCTTCCGCGTTCATTACCGCTGCCACTTCTTGACAGATTTGACTGAGTAAGTCGTTAAACTCGGGCCGGGCAAGTTTGCCATTCTGGCATTGATATTTAGCGGTTAACGGGTTGATTGCGCAGTTGATTGCCAGCTTCTGCCATAAGGGCTGCGCAATATCCTGATGCCACTGACATGGCGCTAGCGCCTGATTGAATATATCCGCAAGGAAGACGTAATTATTGCCAGCCTTGTTTTCAGCACCCATCCAGGTTTGCCCGATACCGGTATGATTCACTTGAGACTGGTTGGGTTTGAAGGCTGCCTGTGAGGTGGTGGCGTAGAGTATCGGGTTGTTGGGTAGCAGCTGTTGTACTTTTTGCTGACTTCCCATTCCATTATGCATAATGATAACAGGGGCGGTTGAACCAATATAAGGTTGTAAATCATATATTGCTTGCTCTACCTGGAATGCTTTAACGGTGATAAATATGCAGTCACTCTCGGTGACAGCGGCTTTATCATTACAATGAAAGGTAAACAGATCCGTTTCGGCTTGGTTTAATCCTTTAAATGTCAGGTTGATTGCTTTGGCGTCATCGCGAGTCCATAAGTGAAGATTATGTCCCTGTTTTGCTAGCTGGCAACTCCATAGACCGCCAATAGCACCTGCGCCCAAAAGTGTTATTTTCACGTGCAAATTCCAATTCATTCTCTCTGGAAAATCATAACACTGTCTGAGGTACACAGATACATTTGCGCGAGTCGACAATAAGCATTCAGAGCACTGCAAGGTACTCTGAATATTATGGTGATCTAAAACTAAAGCTTAGAATTTATAGGTTACAGCGACATAGTGGCTAATGCCCGTTGATTCGAAGTCATTAGTATCCTCTATCAGATACGCATCATTATACAGTTTAAAGCCATAGCCGACGGAATAACGGTCAGAGTGCCAATAGAGACCGTTAAACATGACCCCGCCGTGTTCAGCCTGAGAATTTCCTTTGAAGGTATCATCTGCGCCAAACTGATAATCAATATAACCTTGATAGGCCACAAAGCTGCCGTTTTCTAAGGTATAGAAAGGTTTAAACCAGTTCGTTGAAATCTGGAAGCCGTTCCAGTCTTTGGCTGTAATGTTATAATAACCGTAGAGATTAAGCCCGACCTTACCGAACCACGGCACGTTGACATCAGAGCCAAGGCCCCAGAAAGAATTATTGGGTTCGAAATCGGCTTCCGTTCCGCCTCCCCAGTTAAACAGTGTGGCGAAGTAAAGTTCCTGAACCGCGCCAAATGACAGATCTTTGCCGGTCACTGCATCTAATGATACGCGCGGGGCAAATTTCATGAATATTTTTGGTTTGCCGTTTTTATCACTAGCATCATGCTCTGTCAGGTCGAAGATATCAACGTAGCCATACAGGTCAAAGATACCGGAACGGCCACCGAATTCCATCTCTAGATAGTCATGGCCTGTGTGTGCATCTGGGCTACGGGGAAGTTCTTCATAAGCGTACATTAGGTTGAATTGCATCCACTTATAGTCATTTTTGTGGATATCATCGGAATAATCGACAGCATATACTGCGCCCGACAGTGCCAGAGCCGAGCTGACACTGAGAGCTGTGAGTGTTTTGTTCATGGGGATTCTCGCTAACCGTTGCCATTGCTGTATTCAACATGCCCTTAGTCATATCACACTCTGTCACAGTGCTGTTGAACGTGAAGACGAAAGAGCGTTCAGTTGGAGCACGAGGGTGATGGAAGTGAATGTTGAACTCCTACAGCAAAGGTTAGTTTTATTTCTTACCTTTTTTTTTCTCTCTTACAGATAAGGCGTCATTCGCCGTTAAGACAGGGAGTGTGATGGGAAATCTGCTAACGAAATGAAGCACAAAGGTGTGATGTATTGGAAGTAATAACCGTCTTATTTCTGAGAAACGGCAGGGCCGGTCTGATTTTCAGCAATAAAAAAAGGTGCCAGAGGCACCTTTTTAACATTTGTATAGCAAAGAGTATTGCTTAGAACTTGTAAGTTACGTCGAAGTAGTGACCGATACCTGAAGTTTCGCCAGCAAAGCCGCCGTCTTCCAGTAGAGCCATATCTTCATATACTTTCAGACCGTAACCCACAGCCCACTGGTCTGAGTGCCAGTAGAAGCCGTTGAACCACTCTAGAGATGTATCACTGCGGCCAGCTTGGTCAGAGATTTCGTCTGCGCCGAATTTGTAGTCTAGGTAACCCTGGTAAGCAATGAATGAACCGTTATCGAAGTTAACAAACGGCTTGAACCAGTTTGTTGAAACCATGAAGCCATCCCATTTGCCTTCGTTGTCCGCATTGAAGTTTTCACGAACGTAACGGGCATAGGTGTTCAGGCCGATTTTACCTAACCAAGGAACCATAACGTCAGAACCAAGACCGATGTAGTGGTCAAACAGAGCGTTGTCACCCACGTTAGTTACCGTTGAGATATATAGCTCTTGTACCGGGCCGAAAGATAGATCTTGACCAGTCATACCGTCGAGAGAGAAACGAGGGGCAAATTTCAAGAAGAAGTTATCTTCGAAATCACCGCCTTTAGCCTTATGTCGGTCAGAGCTGCTTGAGTTGAAGATATCGAAAACATCAAGGTAGCCGTACAGGTCTACGACACCAGAGCGACCACCAAATTCCATTTCGAAGTAGGTATCATCCTGATTACCAAATGGAATTTTGTTGTCGACACTCTGCATGATGTTGAATTGCAGCCATTTGTAATCATTTTTGTGGATGTCGTCAGAATAGTCTGCCGCACTTACCACTGCTGGTAGAGCAGTCGCAGCTAGAACGCTTAGTGCTACTAGTGTTTTGCGCATGGTTTAGTACTCGCTAATTGTGTTGATATGATCAGGCTTATTTTTTGGCTGCCTGAATTTATGCGAGTATTCTATTGCTTTATGTCACGGTTGTGAATGTAACGATTACGCAATCCTTTGCAGGGTGTGATCATGATCGTATGTAATCGATTACAGATCATTTGTTTACGTGATCTAAACCGGGTTTTTTGGCGATTTTATTGAACTTTTTCAGAACTAAGTGAGAAATGAAACGTTACAAGGCTGCAATTAAGGCCGGATTTAGCAATGAAATCTGGTTGTAAAAAAAGAGTGGTATTCCGTATCAACAGAATACCACTCAGATTTAAGCCGAAGACATATAACAACGAGCGAAAATCACTATGAAGTTAGCGATTCGCTGACGTTACCCTGATTTTTTGACTTTGTTGCAACTAAATAAATGAGCAGCAGAACAGGCAGTCCTATCAGGGCCGTGGTAAAGAAGAAGGTGTTATAACCAAAGGTATCAACATACACGCCAGAGAACCCGGCAATAAATTTAGGGAACAGCAGCATGATAGAGCTGAACAGGGCGTATTGAGTGGCCGAGAACGCGATGTTGGTCAAACTCGACATGTAGGTAATAAATGCCGCGGTGGCAATGCCGGCACTTAAGTTGTCAGCAGAGATAACGATAGTCAGCATCGGCAGGCTATTGCCGATATAGGTAAAGAGCATAAAGAGTAAATTAGTACAGGCGGCCAGAACGGCACCTAATGCCAGAATACGCAGGGTTCCCCACTTACTGACCATGATCCCTCCCAGGCCGGCGCCAACTAATGTCATGATGACACCGTATACCTTCGAGACCGAGGCGACTTCCGTTTTACTGAAGCCCATATCGACATAAAAGGCATTGGCCATGACACCCATCACCACATCGGAAATGCGGTAGCAACCAATGAGCGCCAAAATGAGTAACGCATTACGACCGTAACGAGAGAAAAAATCCTGAAAAGGCATCAGAGCTGCGGTATAGAACCAAGCTGCCAGCCTTGCTTGTCGTGCCCCCATGCCTTTATTGAGTAATTGCTGGCGGTATTCACGCTCAGTATTATCAATTGCACTGCTATCTATATTGGGTTCATTAATACACAGCGCTGTCACGATCCCCACCAGCATAAAACCCGCCATGATGAAGTAAGCGGCTTTCCAGCCTGTCACATCATAACCGGTGTCAGAGCCAAACCAGGCGGCAAAGGCAAGTGCGCCAGCGCCTGCCATGATCATCGCTAAGCGATAGCCGGTCATGTAAGCGGCAGCGAGGGCAGCCTGTAAGCGTTCTGTTGCCAGTTCAATACGATAAGCATCAATGACAATGTCTTGAGACGCAGAGGCAAAGGCGACAATAACGGCAAAAATAGCCAGTTGAACAAGATCAACCAGCGGGTTACTGATTGCCATGCCACATAAAGAGAGGATGATCAGAATTTGCGAGAATAGCATCCAGCCTCGGCGGCGCCCGAATAGATGCGAAAAGATAGGGATGGGAAAACGATCAATCAGTGGTGACCATATCCACTTAAAGCCGTAAGCCAATGCGACCCAACTAAAGAAGCCGATATCGGTTCGACTGATTTCAGCTTCCCGAAGCCAGAATGACAGGGTACCAAAGACTAATAAGATCGGTAATCCGGAAGAAAACCCGAGGGCAAGCATGATCAGTACTTTTTTTTCTAAGTACACACGCCAACCCTGTTTGTTATTACCCTCTATCGATTGCTCCATTATTTCCTCTAAATCTTGATAGCGTCGCCGCGGTGTCCATCGATTATAAAGGTAAGGTAACAGAGTCAGGTAGTTTTCTTGTCAGGTAATTAGAAGTAGTACTACATCACAGAAGTTTTGACGAGTTCAGTCACACGGAATCTAAGGAGCACGCGGTTAGAACTGGATCCCTGATAACCGCCAGATGAGTATTGAGCAAGTTTGTAAGTCTATTGTCTGGCGGTTTCTGGGATGACGACTGTTTGGCCTCATCGATAAAGAACTAATCTGCCTAAACATAATTAATGAGTCTAGATTCTAGGGACTCGCCACTCGCTCCTAGATACCTTAAGGCCTGATACCTTGCATTTTTTCTGGGGCAGGGCCGATCCCAAGAAGAAACTGCGCGCAGCTGGTGACTTTGAACTGAACAAAGCTGTTGCCGAGCAACTGATAGTCTTCCAGAGTTTCTAATAGCTGCAATAAATACCAGTATACTGATTCATATTTACCGTTTGGTGTGCCTGCCGCAACAGACAGCTTCCACCATTCATGCAAGTGTTCGGTACAGGTGTGTTTAAGAGATGTACAACTGACATCGCCACTTATTGTGCCTAATGCACTTAAAGCGAGCGCTGGCGCATGGTCGGCAATATGTTGGCTGACTATTTCAGTGGGAACATCTGGCTGTGATGAAATTAGAGTTAGCATAATAGTCACCTGATCGTAAGAAAACGGCCAGGTGACGTTGTCTTACTGGTTAATAATTTTAATAGCCTTAATAACTATAGGCTGCTGAGGGACATCTTTCATACCCATAGACCGTATAGTTGTTGTAGGTATAGAAGCCATTTTTTCAATAATTGGGAAGCCCTTCACAACTTTTCCGAACACGGCATAACCCGGTCGACTGCCTTGCGCATTCAGGAAGCTGTTATTTTCATAGTTGATGTAGAACTGACGTGTTGCGGAATCAGGCTCAGTAGTACGGGCCATTGCGACCGTTGCGCGCATATTTTCCAGCCCGTTGCCAGATTCATTTTTAATGGGTTCATAAGAAGAGCGGCGCTTCAGTTCTTGGTCAAATCCACCCCCTTGGGCCATAAATCCCGGGATCACACGGTGGAAAATGGTGTCGACATAGCTACCATCGTTAACGTAGCGAAGAAAGTTGGCACTGGATATCGGTGCTTTTTCTTCATCCAGTTGAATGGTGAACTCACCCAGACTAGTCGTCACTAATACCTGGGTTGCGGCGCTGACTGGCAGGGCTAACAGTAAGCAGATAGTGATAAAATAGCGATGCATTACAGGTTCTCCTGCAAGTAACGGTTTAATTCAGTATCGGCATTAATATCTTTTAGTACCGCCGTCATCAGGTTATTGATGCTCAGCTCCATATCTTCAACAGACGCACTCATTGTGCCAGTCTTGTCAGACTTGCCTGAGTAACGTTTTACAAACTTGCCATTTGGTGTCTCAACGACAAGCTGAAGCTGTAGTTTACTGCTTAGATCATGACTCATTACACTGTGCTTCACATTGACCATCGCTTCCAGAATATCCAGGCGTACTTTGCCTTCGGACTCTTCTGTGATGAGGTAGCCCTGCGAACGAAGCTGGCGAGATAATGCATCTTCTAATGTGACACGTAGGTTCTGGTTTGCATGTAATGGCTGTACATTTTTGCGTCCGCTATCTACGACAGCGATAAACTGTGCAGTACGCAGGTCACGGCTTTCAAGGCTCATAGACTGGCCATTGGCTGTAGCCTGACTCGCAATAACCGGAGTTGGGGCCAGAGACAGCTGCGGATCAGATGGTGCCGAACAAGCGGTGAGAGCCAAAACTGATGCAGCTAAAAGAAACTTCTTCATGGTAATTTGTATCCTTAACTGAGGCGTTACTTGCCTGACTGATAAATAATAAATTTGTCGTTTTGCGCAATGATATCGACATTACCAAATAATCGCTTGAGTTTTTCATCGTATCCCAGCTGACGATTGCCAATCACGATTAATTGACCTTTAGGTCTCAGAACTTGCTTTGCGTCACAGAACATTTGCCAGGCAATATGATCGGTAATGGTGGTTTGCTGGTGGAACGGCGGGTTACATAGGATCAGATCGGCACTGTTATTTTGAATGGTGTCTAAACAGTTAGTCACAACTGTTTTAATTTGCTCGGGTACTTTCAGGTTCAATCTGGCATTAGCTTCACAAGATGCCACTGCCATGAAGCTTTCATCGACGCAAGTGATGTTGGCCTGTGGATTAAGTTGTGCGGCTTTAATTCCGATCACACCATTACCACAACCTAAATCGATAATATCAGTGTATTTTGATTTCTGAGGAATATGTTTAAGCAGCAAGCGAGCGCCAATATCTAAGCTTTCGCCAGAAAAAACATTAGCGTGGTTGGTTAATGTTATACCGTGTTCAGGTACATCCCACTTCTTAGGTGCCGGCATTGGCTGCGCAAGTGCCGGATTTGGTTTGATGAATGCTAATCGTGCTTTCTTCACGGCTAAAGAGGTTCTGGTTTCGCCTAAATATTTTTCACATAACTTCAGTGTTGATGTGTGAATTTCTTTAACTTTAGCAGCACCAATTACGACGCAATCTTCTGGAAGGTGGTTACACAGTTGCTGTAACTGCCAGGAAAGCAACCTGTGGTTTTTTGGTAGTTTAATCAAAACCAATTGTGGGTTCTCAGGCAATTCAGCCAGACAATCGATAATATTGATGTGTGGAAGCTGGTTAGCTTTTAAGTTGGCAATACAACCTTGTTTTGCAATAAATGAGTCAGTAACGCTAGTGACGTTCCCTTGATTAGAAAACCAGCAACTTAGTGCACCAAAACTGTCATTGAAGATCAGAATAGGGCGCTGTGGATCGAGTTCCATGCCGTGAGCATGGTTAATAAGATACTCATCTGCAGCATCCCATGCTTGCAGTGTTTCAATTTTACGTACCGGAAAACGTGTCAGGTTTAACGTACGCTCGTACAGAGTTAGCGCTGGTTTCATTAGAGATAACTTTCAGGTATGTTTGCAAATAAGTGATCTATTTTCGCAGAACCACCGTGTACTGCAAACCCAATATCGGAATTTACTGCTTTTTATCTGCTATTGATTGAATCAGGGGCGATTTAAATAATCAGCTGCTGGAGTCATACAATAAGAATTCCGATGAACGTATTTAGCCGCCCCGTGAGTAAGAGTTATGATTCAGGAACGCATCAAAGAAAAATTACAGGAAGCATTATCACCTACCCATTTAGAGGTGATCAATGAGAGCTACATGCATAACGTGCCTGAAGGCTCTGAAAGCCATTTCAAAGTCATAGTGGTTAGTGAACAGTTTGAAGGCCTGCGCTTAATTGGTCGTCACCGTGCGGTGAATGCTGTGCTGGCGCAAGAGCTTGCGAATGACATTCACGCTTTGGCAATACATACTTACACGCAAACTGAATGGCAAAAGTTATTGGATGGTGCGCCCGTATCACCTTCATGCCAAGGCGGGTCAAAAAGCGATTAAGCTCCCCTCAGTTACCTTTCGTTATAAAAAACCGCACTTGTTGCGGTTTTTTTCGGCGTAATATTTGAATTACAAAGCAACATTGATGTTTTGGTTGTCGTATTATGACTCAGCTTTCTCCAGGGAACAGGGGAGCAAGTAGGGATCAGAATGGCTGGCTATACTTGTGAAAAGCTTGGCGTGTTGAAATCGAGTCGATGATGATCCCGAACGATATTACAGGGTGCCAAAGAGTAAAAGGAGTGGTAAATGATAGAAGCTGGTGTTCGAGCGGTTGTTTTACTTTTGGCATCTATGCTGATGGTTGCCTGTGGCGGGCAGGATGAAGAGAACAGTGCTGAGCAAGCGGCTGTGATTGAATGGAAGCTGGTTACCTCATGGCCGAAAGGGTTTCCAGGACTTGGGGTTGCGCCTGAACGTTTTGCGGAAAAAATCAAACTGTTGAGTCAGGGGCGGTTAAAGATTGAGGTGTATGGTGCTGGTGAACTGATACCAAGCTTTGATGTGTTTAATGCGGTTTCTAAAGGAACCGCGCAAATGGGGCATTCGGCAGCCTTTTATTGGCAGAAAAAAATCCCGGCAGCACCCTTTTTTACTTCTGTTCCTTTTGGCATGACTGCACAGGAAATGAATGCCTGGCTACATTACGGTGGCGGGCTTGAACTGTGGCAAGAATTGTATGCACCTTATGGTGTTATGCCAATGGCCGGGGGGAACACCGGCGCGCAAATGGGGGGGTGGTTTAATAAAGAAATTAAATCTATTGCCGATCTGAAAGGATTAAAAATGCGATTGCCTGGTTTTGGCGCGGATGTGCTGAAGCGTGCGGGGGGGATCCCTGTAAGCTTGCCTGGTGGTGAGCTATTTACGGCATTAGAAACCGGTGCTATCGACGCGACGGAGTGGGTGGGGCCTTATAATGATCTGGCGTTTGGTTTACATAATGCAGCCAGATACTACTATTATCCGGGGTGGCAAGAGCCGAGTACGACGCTGGAGTTCTTGATCAATAAGAATGCGTTTCAAGCATTACCTGATGATTTAAAACAGATTGTCGAAGTTGCTGCCCGTGCTATAAATCAAGATATGCTTGATGAGTATACAGTGAAAAATGTCCAGGCTCTGGATATCTTAGTCAGTGAACATAATGTGGTGCTCAAAGCTTTTCCTGAGGACGTATTAGCTCAGCTCAAGCAGCTGACATCGGATTTGATGCAAGAGATGAGTCAAACCGAACCGTCAGTACAAAAAGTGTATGACTCTTACCGTCGTTTTTTAATCGATGTCAGGCGGTATGGGCGAATTTCTGATAATGCCGATGTAAATATTGATTAACATCGAGACAAATCTGAAACAAACACAATAGGGGCTTTGTTGCCCCGTTGTTTTGGGTGTTTTGATTGTGTTTGTTTTTTGTTAAGGATGTTATTCAGGTGAGAGTGTTTTGATAATTGATGATATTTTCACATTTGTGCGTCAGGTCAAAATTATAAACTAACGAATGTATTGTCTTTAAGATGTTCGCTGGTTTTCACCCCGATTAGCGTGGTTCGGCATGGTAACAACGAGTACATTAATGCTAGAATGTCGGCCTTAAAATTACTCGTTATCAAATGTTGTAACGAGCTAGTTAATAGGGTGTTGCGGTTTCGGTGGCGTAAATGGACCGGCTTCGGATGACGGAAAGTCGAGTCTTGATTGCGCAATAGAAAATTCTTTTTCCCGTTAATGTAGTGCAAGTGCGTATGATTACAATAAAAAAAGGGCTGGATATCCCAATTTCAGGGACTCCTACCCAGGCGATAAATGATGGTAATTCCATCACACGAGTCGCCTTGCTTGGCGAAGAATATGTTGGTATGCGTCCTACAATGCATACCCGTGTTGGGGAAGTAGTAAAAAAAGGTCAGGTTCTTTTTGAAGATAAGAAGAATCCTGGCGTTAAGTTTACTGCTCCAGCCAGTGGCAAGGTAGCGGAAATCAACCGTGGTGCTAAGCGTGTTCTGCAATCAGTTGTTATTGATGTAGAAGGCAATGAGCAAGTCACTTTTAACCGCTATGAGGCGGATCAATTAGCACAACTAGATCGCTCTGCGATTGTTGAGCAATTGGTTGGATCTGGCATGTGGACAGCGCTTCGTACGCGTCCATTTAGCAAGGTTGCCCCAATCGATTCTGAAACAAAGGCAATCTTTGTAACAGCTATCGATAGCAATCCTCTGGCAGCTAATCCAGAAATTATCATTAATGAGCAAAGCGACGCTTTTGTTGCCGGTTTGACGCTACTATCGCGTCTGACTAGCGGAAAAGTTTTTGTTTGTAAATCAGGTGCAAGTCTACCTCGTAGTACTGAAGCAAATGTTGAAGAACATGTATTTAACGGTCCACACCCTGCTGGTATCGTTGGTACTCACATTCACATGCTATTCGGTGCTGACGTTGCAAACGTTGCATGGCACATCAACTATCAAGATGTTATTGCGTTCGGTAAGCTTTTCCAAACGGGTGAGCTATATACTGATCGCGTTGTAGCGGTTGCTGGTCCTGTTGTGAATAACCCTCGTTTGGTTCGCACTCAGATCGGTGCTTCAATCGGGCAGCTAACCGACTCTGAAATGATGCCTGGCGAAATTCGAGTGCTTTCAGGTTCTGTTCTCAACGGTGTTCATGCGGTCGGTCCACATGCTTACCTTGGTCGTTACCATCTGCAAGTGTCAGCACTTCGTGAAGGCTATGAGAAAGAATTCTTAGGCTGGATTGTACCTGGTAAAAACAAGTTCTCAGTTACTCGTTCTTTCCTTAGTCACCTCTTCTCTGGTCAGTTGTTCAACATGACAACAACGACGAACGGTAGTGAGCGTGCCATGGTGCCAATCGGTAGCTATGAAAAAGTGATGCCACTGGATATTGAACCTACACTGCTTCTTCGTGATCTGTGTGCGGGTGATAGTGACAGTGCGCAGCTGCTGGGTGCGTTAGAGCTTGATGAAGAAGATCTGGCTCTGTGTACGTTTGTATGCCCAGGTAAGTATGAGTTTGGTCCACTGCTACGTGAGTGCCTGGACAAAATTGAGAAGGAAGGGTAATTCATGGGTCTCAAGAATTTACTCGAGCAGGTTGAACATCACTTTGAGCCTGGTGGTAAGCACGAGAGATGGTTTGCGCTGTATGAAGCGTTTGCAACTCTTATGTATACACCCGGTACAGTGACTCGCACGGGTTCACACGTTCGTGATAGCGTTGATTTAAAACGCCTAATGATCATGGTGTGGTTTGCAGTATTCCCAGCAATGTTCTGGGGTATGTATAACTCCGGTCACCAAGCGGTTTCTGCTCTTAACCACATGTATGTGGGTGATCAGCTGGCTGCTATTATCGGTGGCGATTGGCATTACTGGCTAACAGAAATGTTAGGTGGCACTTTATCAGCCGATGCTGGCTGGGGTAGCAAAATGCTACTGGGTGCGACTTACTTCCTTCCTATCTACGCGGTTGTATTTGCAGTAGGTGGTTTCTGGGAAGTTCTTTTCTGTATGGTGCGTAAGCATGAAGTTAACGAAGGTTTCTTTGTTACTTCTATTCTTTTTGCGCTTATCGTCCCAGCAACATTACCACTTTGGCAAGCGGCACTGGGTATTACCTTTGGTGTTGTTGTCGCGAAAGAAATCTTTGGTGGTACTGGCCGTAACTTCCTTAACCCTGCACTAGCAGGCCGTGCATTCCTGTTCTTCGCATACCCAGCTCAAATCTCTGGTGATGCAGTATGGACAGCTGCCGACGGCTTCACTGGTGCGACGGCGCTAAGCCAATGGGCACAAGGTGGTGATGCGAACCTGATCAACGTAGTGACTGGCGAAGCAATCAGCTGGATGGATGCATTTATTGGTCGTATTCCTGGTTCTATCGGTGAAGTTTCTACACTGTTCATCATCCTTGGTGGTGCAATGATCGTGTACATGGGCATTGCTTCATGGCGCATCATCGCGGGTACCATGCTTGGTATGATCGTGATGGCAACCCTGTTTAACATCATGGGTTCTGATACCAATGCAATGTTCAGCATGCCTTGGCACTGGCACCTGGTTCTGGGTGGCTTTGCGTTTGGTATGATGTTCATGGCGACCGATCCGGTGTCTGCTGCCTTTACCAATAAAGGTAAGTGGTGGTACGGCGCGCTCATCGGTGCAATGGCAGTCATGGTTCGTGTGGTTAACCCTGCGTACCCTGAAGGTATGATGCTGGCGATTCTATTCGCAAACCTATTCGCACCTCTCTTTGACAACCTAGTGGTTCAGGGCAACATCAAGCGGAGACTAGCACGTCATGTCAAGTAATAACGATAGCATTAAGAAAACGCTGATTGTTGTTATCGCATTGAGCTTAGTGTGCTCTATCGTGGTATCAACTGCTGCGGTTGTTCTGCGTCCATTGCAGCAGGCCAATGCGGTTCTTGACGTTCAGCGCAATATCCTTTCAGTTTCCGGCCTGTTACAAGACGGCACCAACGTCACTGAAGCTTACGAGCAGTTCATCGAGCCTAAACTGGTTGATCTTAAAACTGGTGAGTTCGTTGCACAGACCGAAGTTGGTCAAACTGCCGCTCAATACAAACAGCGTGCTGCAGCGAAAGATCCAAGCCAGTCTATTAAGCTAGAGGCTGATAAAGATCCTGGTAAAATCATTCGCCGTGCAAATGTTGCGACTGTTTACCTGGTGAAAGACGCGAATGACAATGTTGAGAAGCTAATCTTACCGGTTCACGGTAATGGTCTGTGGTCAATGATGTACGCATTTGTTGCGGTTGAAACTGACGGTAACACTGTTTCAGGTATCACTTACTACGAGCAGGGTGAAACACCTGGGCTAGGTGGTGAAGTTGAAAATCCGAAATGGCGTGGTCAGTTTGTTGGCAAGCAATTGCTTGACGACAACAACAAGCCAGCAATTCGCGTGGTTAAAGGTGGCGCTCCTCAAGGTGATCTTCATAGTGTAGATGGCCTGTCAGGTGCAACCTTAACGGGTAATGGTGTGCAGCACACCTTCGATTTCTGGTTAGGTGAGATGGGCTTCGGTCCTTTCCTGACTAAGGTTCGTGCGGGAGGCCTGAATAATGGCTGATACTAAAGAAATGAAAAAGATCCTGTTTGCGCCGTTTGTTGATAACAACCCAATCGCGCTTCAGGTTCTTGGTGTATGTTCTGCACTTGCGGTAACAACTAAATTAGAAACGGCGTTTGTAATGACGCTGGCGGTAACTTTTGTTACTGCATTTTCTAACCTTTTTGTATCGCTGATCCGTCATCATATTCCTAACAGTGTTCGTATCATTGTGCAGATGGCAATCATTGCATCATTGGTAATCGTGGTTGACCAGACACTGAAAGCCTATGTTTATGAGATTTCTAAACAGCTTTCTGTATTCGTTGGTCTGATCATTACTAACTGTATCGTAATGGGTCGTGCAGAAGCGTACGCAATGAAGTCTGCGCCGCTACCTTCATTTATTGATGGTATCGGTAACGGTCTGGGTTACGGCTTTGTACTGGTTACTGTTGGCTTCTTCCGTGAACTATTAGGCTCAGGCAAGCTATTCGGTGTTGAGGTTCTACCTCTGGTTTCAGACGGTGGCTGGTATCAGCCGAATGGTCTGATGCTATTAGCACCATCTGCTTTCTTCCTGATTGGTTTCATGATCTGGGCTATTCGTATTATCCGTCCAGAACAAGTAGAAGCGAAGGAGTAAGGGGAACATGGAACATTATCTAAGCCTTTTAGTTCGTTCGATTTTTATCGAGAACATGGCACTTTCGTTCTTCTTGGGTATGTGTACATTCCTTGCCGTATCTAAGAAAGTAAAAACCTCTTTCGGTCTGGGTGTTGCGGTAATCGTTGTACTGACGATTGCGTTACCGGTAAACAACCTTGTTTACAACCTGCTACTGAAAGATGGTGCTATCGTTCAAGGAGTTGACCTGAGCTTCCTGAACTTTATCACGTTCATCGGTGTTATTGCGGCACTGGTACAGATCCTGGAAATGGTTCTGGACCGATTCTTCCCGCCGCTATACAACGCGTTAGGTATTTTCCTTCCGTTGATCACAGTAAACTGTGCCATCTTCGGTGGTGTATCTTTCATGGTACAGCGTGACTACAACTTTGCTGAATCTGTTGTCTATGGCTTCGGTTCTGGTGTGGGTTGGATGCTGGCAATCGTGGCACTTGCGGGTATCCGCGAGAAGATGAAGTACTCTGATGTACCTCCGGGTCTGCGTGGTCTGGGTATTACTTTCATCACTGTTGGTCTAATGGCGTTGGGCTTCATGTCCTTCTCCGGTGTACAGCTGTAATCAGGATAATAAGGAATAGTCAATGGATATTATTCTTGGCGTAGTTATGTTCACCTTGATTATCCTGGCTCTAGTTTTAGTGATCCTATTCGCTAAATCTAAGCTGGTACCATCAGGCGACATTACTATCTCAGTAAACAACGATCCGGAAAAAGCGATTATAACCGCTGCCGGTGGCAAACTACTTAACGCACTATCAGCAAATGGAATTTTCGTTTCATCTGCATGTGGTGGTGGTGGTTCTTGTGGTCAGTGCCGTGTAAAAGTGAAATCAGGCGGTGGTGATATTCTGCCGACAGAGCTTGATCACGTTACTAAAGGTGAAGCACGAGAAGGCGAACGTCTGGCTTGTCAGGTTAACGTTAAGTCTGACATGCAGATCGAACTTCCGGAAGAAATCTTCGGCGTGAAGAAGTGGGAATGTGAAGTTCTTTCGAATGATAACGAAGCAACCTTCATTAAAGAGTTGGTTCTTAAAATCCCTGAAGGCGAGGAAGTACCTTTCCGTGCAGGTGGTTACATTCAAATTGAAGCTGAACCTCATCACATTAAATACGCTGACTTCGATGTACCGGAAGAGTACCGCGAAGACTGGGATAAGTTTAACTTGTTCCGTTACGAGTCAATCGTGAAAGAGCATTCAATCCGAGCTTACTCTATGGCTTCATACCCAGATGAGAAAGGCCTGATCAAACTGAATGTTCGTATCGCGACACCGCCGCCAAATAACCCAGATGTACCACCTGGCATTATGTCATCGTATATCTGGTCACTGAAAGCAGGTGATACCTGTACTATTTCTGGTCCGTTTGGTGAGTTCTTCGCTAAAGAGACCGATAATGAAATGGTCTTCATCGGTGGTGGTGCTGGTATGGCGCCAATGCGCTCACATATCTTCGATCAGCTTCAGCGTCTGCAGTCTACCCGTAAGATGACTTACTGGTATGGTGCACGTTCTAAGCGTGAAATGTTCTACGTAGAAGATTTCGATAAGCTAGCGGCTGAGAACGAGAACTTCCAATGGCATGTAGCATTGTCTGATCCATCTCCGGAAGATAACTGGGATGGTTATACAGGCTTCATCCATAACGTGATTTATGAGAACTACTTAAAAGATCACGATGCACCGGAAGATTGTGAATACTACATGTGTGGTCCACCAATGATGAATGCAGCTGTTATCGGTATGCTGAAAGACCTTGGTGTTGAAGACGAAAACATCCTGTTGGATGACTTCGGTGGCTAATTAGCCCTTCACACATAATTAAAATGGCTGATCCGACAGGGTCAGCCATTTTTCGTACCAGCATAAGAATAATACTCTTTCTATTGTGGTTATTGCCTGACAGCTGTTTTAGCTACCCAGTAAAAGAGAGTCCCTCTACCTTTTAAGGAGTGGTTGTATGAAGACGTTCCTTACCCGAGCAGCAATGCTGCTTGCTATGGCCATAACACTGGTTGGCTGCGGTGATCAACGAGAGTTAATCCATTTAAGCGGCTCTACAATGGGCACCTACTATTCCGTTAAGTTGATTAAGCAGGAAGGCTTACCGAGTGCCACTGATATTCAGGCCGAGATTGATCGTCGTTTAGAGCAAGTAAACGATCAGATGTCGACTTATCGTAAGCATTCCGAGCTCAGCCAATTTAACCAGCAGACCACGAATAAGCCATTCGCTGTCTCTGCAGATACCGCGAAAGTGGTGAAAGAAGCGATTCGTTTATCTAAACTTACTGATGGTGCCTTAGATGTCACTGTTGGCCCAGTGGTGAATCTGTGGAGCTTTGGTCCGGAAGCGCGTCCCGAAGTGATCCCAACAGATGAAGAGTTAGCTGCTCGCCGTAAAATTGTCGGTATTGATCACCTGTCTGTTGATGGCAATACACTGACGAAGAATATCCCAGAACTCTATGTAGACTTGTCGTCTATCGCGAAAGGTTTTGGTGTTGATGTTGTTGCTGACTATTTTAATGAGCTTAATGTTCTTGATTACCTGGTTGAGATTGGTGGTGAATTACGTCTGAAAGGGGTAAATCTCGAAGGTGTGCCATGGCGTATTGCGATAGAGAAACCAACCGATGATGGTAGCCGTGCTGTGCAGGAAATCATTGAACCTGGTGACATGGCTGTGGCAACATCGGGTGATTATCGTAATTACTTTGAAGAAGACGGTGTTCGCTATTCGCACCTGATTGATCCAAAAACGTGTAAGCCGATCGCCAATCACGTCGTATCGGTGACTGTACTGCATCCATCCAGTATGACGGCCGATGCGTTAGCGACAGCTTTCTCTGTGATGGGAGAAGAAAAAGCGCTGGCGTTAGCGAAAACTGAAAATTTACCTGTTCTGTTGGTGGTAAAAACGGAACAAGGTTTTAAGGAATATGCATCAGAAGCATTTGCTCCTTATCTACAAAAGAAATAGAGAGTTATCATGACAATATATCTAACAACCTTTGCGGTCTTTCTGCTGGTTATCATCGCGATGGCCGTCGGTTATATCTTTCAGCGTAAAGCAGTAAGCGGAAGCTGTGGTGGTTTGGACGGCATCGGTATTGCGAAGGAATGTAATTGTCCCGAACCTTGTGATGCACGTAAAAAGCGTGAAGCACGGGCTGCAAAGCAAGCTGAGTGGAAGAAGAATCAGATCGTTTAGTCGATGATCGTTTAATGTATTGTTTTTTCTTCTGCTAACAGCGTCGAAATAAATAGCCTCGATTGGTCAAAAAGCCTGAGTTTTCTCAGGCTTTTTTATATTTAGCATTCTCTCTGGATCTCGCATCTTGAGGTGGTTTGGGTATATAATGACCACTGTATATAAAGACAGTTATCAGGGGCTTTTTATCTTTCAATATTGCAGTTATGTTGAAAGGTAAACAGACCCTAATTGTGGTCTCTTTGCTGAGAGGAATTGTGCCAGATACCTACCCTGTGCAACGGAAAATTGTACACGTTGATATGGACTGTTTTTTCGCTGCGGTCGAAATGCGTGACAACCCGGAGTTGCAAAATATCCCCATCGCAATAGGCGGTCGCTCCGAGCAGAGAGGGGTTATTAGCACCTGCAACTATCTTGCCCGTAAATATGGGGTACGCTCTGCCATGCCGACGGCTCAGGCGATGAAATTGTGTCCGCATTTAACCTTGGTGCCGGGGCGTATGGGGGTTTATAAAGAAGCCTCACAGCAGATCCGCGCTATTTTTCAGCGCTATACCGATAAGATTGAACCCCTGTCACTAGACGAAGCCTACCTTGATGTCACCGAGTGTGAGTTATTTCATGGTTCGGCGACTCTGATTGCACAAGACATTCGGCGAGCAATAGAAGAGGAGCTTCATCTTACGGCTTCTGCCGGTATCGCCCCGGTTAAATTTATCGCCAAAGTTGCTTCGGATCTCAACAAGCCGAACGGACAATATGTGGTGACGCCTGACGATGTGGGGGAATTTGTTGCCAACCTGAAGTTAGAAAAAATACCAGGCGTTGGCAAAGTAACGATTCAGAAGCTGCATGAAAAAGGCTTGTATGTCGGGCAAGATGTACAGGCTTATGATCGTCATTTATTGTTGCAGCAGTTTGGCAAATTCGGTCAGTCGCTATGGTCGCGGTCGCATGGGATTGATGACCGTGAAGTGGTGGTTGAGCGGCAACGTAAATCGGTTGGTGTCGAGCGCACTTTTTATCGTAATATCAGTGACTACGAGCAATGCTGGCAAGTCGTGGAAGCCTTATACCCGGAACTGGAAAAGCGCCTGAAACGGGTACGTCCGACGATGAATATTGCCAAGCAAAGCATCAAAGTGAAGTTTGCCGACTTTCAGCAAACAACGGTTGAGCATAGTCTGCCACTGTTAGATAAATCTCAGTTTGTTGGCTTGTTAAAAGAAGCGCTCACTCGGCAAAAAGGACGAGAGATCAGATTGATAGGCATTGGTGTCGGCTTAGAATATGGCATGAAAGCGCAACAGCTATCGTTTGAGGGGTTTTAGCTTTAAGAGCGGTGCTATGGCCCTGAGGCCCTATGGAGAAGCAGTGTTGAGTTCCTAGGTTCGAGTTTCGAGAAAGAGCCAAAACTTGACTTCTTTTCGAGGCTCGGAGAGGCTGCTTGCAGGACCACAGGACCACAGGACCACAGGACCACAGGACCACAGGACCACAGGACCACAGGACCACAGGACCACAGGACCACAGGACCACAGGACCACAGGACCACAGGAC